>CAYVKQ010000020.1:0-19674 GCA_964451945.1 uncultured Lentisphaerales bacterium | reverse complement strand
CCCGGTGCCGCCCTGTTCAGGCGGCGCCGCCAGGCCGGGCATGCCGCTCACGTCTTCGGCGATGGTGAGGGCGTCGGGACGCACGTCGTGCACCAGCCGGTTGGCGAGCGCGCAATACACCCAGGCGTCCTCGTCGACGCAGGCGTCGAAGTACTGCGAGTAGTCGGTGAACGCCACGCCGAGCCCGTGGTGCATGTAGAGCATGCTGGTGACGCCGTCGAAGCGGAAGCCGTCGAAGTGGAACTCGTCCAGCCAATAGCGGCAATTGGAGAGGAGGAAGTGCAGCACATCGATCTTGCCATAGTCAAAGCAGCGCGAATCCCAGGCGTCGTGCCAGCCGCGCAGCCCGTCGTGAAAATACTGGTACGGGGTGCCGTCGAAGCACGACAGCCCCTCCCGCTCGTTCTTGACGGCATGCGAATGGACCAGATCCATGATCACGGCCAGCCCCGCGCCGTGGGCCGCGTCGATCAGCGCCTTGAGATCCTCCGGCGTGCCGAAGCGCGAACTGGCGGCGAAGAAACTGGAGACCTGGTAGCCGAACGAGGCATAGTAGGGGTGCTCCATGACCGCCATGATCTGGATCGTGTTGTAGCCCCCGTTGATGATCCGCGGCAGCACCTGCCGGCGGAACTCCTCGTACGTGCCGATGCCGCAGGTCTCCTGCGCCATGCCGATGTGGCACTCGTAGATCAGCGGCGGCCGCCGCGGGACACGGAACGGGTGGCGCCAGCGGTACGGTTCGGGGGGATCCCAGACCTGCGCCGTGAAGATCCCCGTCTGCGCGTCCTGCACCACCCGGCGCGCGTAGGCGGGAAGGCGCTCTCCCCGTCCGCCCTCCCACATCATCTCCAGCCGGTAGTACTGACCGTGGCGCACCGCGTCGGCGGGAAGCCGCACCTCCCAGACATCCCGTCCCGGCAGCCGTGACGCGCGGAACGGCCCGCGCATCTCCCACGATGAAAAATCGCCGACCAGCCACAGCGCCGTCGCGCGGGGCGCCCATTCGCGGAAGACCCAGCCGCCGCCGGCCGTGCGGTGCAGGCCGTAGAATTCATGGGCGCAGGCGAATTCGGCCAGTGTTCCAGGCCCCTCGGCGAGCCGGCGCGACCGGGCGGCGGCGGCTTCGGCCCGCCGTTCAATCACCAGCCGGTAAGGTTCCAGCCACGGATCGTTCAGCAAAGGTTTGCGCGCAGCTGTGTCGACCGCCATACGCCCTCCGAAACCCGCACCCGCCGTCCCGTTTCAGAACTGCACCAGCGGACGGTGCAGCATTTGCTCGTAGATGTCGATGTAGTGCCGGGCGCAGACGGGATGGTTGAAGCGCTGCAACCCCTCGCGCATGACGCGCGCGGTCTGCGCCTCGCGCACCTCCGTCGGCAGGGCGTGAAACGCCATCGCCTGGTCCATCGCCCACTCCAGTCCGGCACTGTCGTAGATCTTGAACAGGAACCCGTTGCCGTGGTTGTTCCCGGGATCGAGGTGCCAGACGGTGTCGTGGAGGCCGCCGGTGTCGTGCGCGACGGGCAGCGTGCCATAGATCGACCCAATCATCTGCGGCAGCCCGCACGGTTCGAACAGCGAGGGGATAAGGACGAAATCGGAGGCCGCCATCCCCAGGCGCGACAGGTCTTCGGCAAAGTCGCAGACCGCCACGCGGTCGGCGAGACGGTGCATCCGCACGATGTCCCGGAAATGGCACTGGTACGCCCCGTTCGCCACCAGCGCGACCTGCAGGCCGCGCTTCGCGTGCTTGGCGACCATGTGCGCCAGGATCGCGGTCAGCAGCTGCGGCCCCTTCTGCACGGGATCGAGGCGGGAGGGCCAGAAGAAAAGCGGCGCCTCCGCGTCGGCCCTGAGCCCCACTTTCTTCTGGAACGCCAGCTTGTTCGCGCGCTTCCCCGCGGCATGCGTCTCGGCGGTGTAGTTCCGCGCCAGCGCCGGATCGGAGGCGGGATTGTGGGAGGCGTCGGGGGCGTTCAAGATGCCGACGGCGCAGCCGGCGTTCCGCTTGTTGATCAATTCGCGGCGGAACTGGGGCGGAACGAAGTCGAACCAGCCGCGGCAGAGTTCCTCCAGGAACGCGGGGCTGACGGTGTTGACGAAATGGGCGGCGAACGCGCCGCTGGTGAGCATGTCGACCGGGTTGCTGTTGCGCGACTCCTCGTAGTTCCGCGGCGCCCGCGTGTAGTAGAGGTAGGGCCAGAACTCGGCCGTGTCGATCCCCATGTCCTCGGCCTGCGACAACCGCACATGGTAGGTGTGGATGTTGTGGATCGTGAACAGGCAGGGAATGCCCTGGCGGCGCGCGGCGGCCGGAATCATCCCCGTCATCCAGTCGTTGCAGTGGATGAGGTCGGGATTGACCGTGGGGATGATGTTGTTGATCACCTCGCGCTGGAAGGCGAGGGCGAGGCGCGGGTTATCATCCTCGTAGCTGCTGTACACGGCTTCGCGGTAGTAGAAACAGCGGTCTTCGGCCAGGTGGATGCGCGTATCGGGCAGCCGGCTCTTGTAGACGCGCAGCTCGTCGCTGATGAGCCGCGCGGCATCGACATGGAACATGCGCCGGTAGTGCGGCAGCGCGACGTGCACGTCGGCCCCGGAGGCAAACAATTCGGCCACGAGGGAAGCCGAGACATCGGCCATGCCGCCCGCCTTGGCCGTCATCTGGTTGGCCATGTTGCCCATGCCCGCCGGGAGGTACGTGATCTCCGGCGTAACGACCAGAATTCTCGGCTTTTCCTTCCCGACACCTGCACGCTGGCTTTTCTGAACCGCCATGTCGCCTCCTCCACCGCCTCTGCTACGGCCGCGCACCGGCCGGTTCGGCCGCCGTTTCGCCGGACGCGGATTCCTGGTCCCGCTGCTGTTTCCGCTCCTTGCGGATGGCCAGGATCCGCTGGTTCAGCTCGACCAGTCTGGCCTTGTCCGCCTCCAGGTCGGCCGTGGCCTGCCTGACGACGGGATGGGCGAAGACGGCCGCGCGCAGGTTCCGGCGGACCGACGCCTGCTCTTTCTGCAGCCGCTCGCGATCCCCCTCGGTCAGTTCGCCGCCCAGGATCAGGTCGAGCGCGTTGCTTCTTTTCCGCAACGCCTCGATCTCGTCCGACGTGACCGCCGGGTCGAACAGGAAATGCTCCAGGCGCTCCATCCGGGAACGGACCTCCTGACCCAGGATCAGCGCCTGGGCGAAGAGATTCGTTGTCTGCGGCGGCACGGCTTCGGCACCCAGGACTGCCGAACACACCGCGGCAACCGCCGCCGCCACCAGAGTCTCCACGCGACCCACTCGTGCCATACTGACCTCGTTCCTCTCCCCGCCGTCCGGTACGTAGAACAACGGAAAACCCAAAAACGTGTTTCAGTATGCAGGATTGATCCGGAACTCTCAATCTAAATTCAAGGAACCGCGATTTCCGCCCCCTCCCCGATTGCAGATGTGCTATCATACGCGGCACGTGCCGAACCCCGTCCGTGCGCGCGTGGCACAAGCGTCCCGCCCGTGTTCCCGCGCCCCAAGGGGTTTTGCAGAAGCCCTGTGCATTTGTCTTCATCCGGGAGAACGGACACATGGAACCTGCCGCCTGCGAGTTGCTGCAGAACCTTCTGGCCATGCCGACGCCGTCTGGCTGGGAAGCCGACGGACTGCGCCTGCTGGCCGCCGCCCTCAAACCCCACGCCGCTTCGGTCGCGCTGGACCCGCACGGCAACCTGCACGCCGTCCTCAACCCCGGCGCGCCCATGCGGGTGATGATCGAGGGGCACTGTGACGAAATCGGCTTCATGGTCCAATACATTGACGAAAAGGGGTTCCTCACCCTGACATCCATCGGCGGCGTGACCGTCCCCCTGCTGGCCGGCGAGCGGGTGGTGATCCGCGGCCGCTCCGGACCCGTCAACGGCGTCTTCGGCGTGCGGCCGCCGCACCTGATGAAGCCCGACGAGCGCGACAAGGCCGCCCCCAGGGACCTGGTCGACATCGCCGTCGATATCGGCGCCGCCGACCGCAGGGAGGCGGAGTCGCTCATTGAGCTCGGCGCCCCGGCCGTGGTCGACGCGGGCTGGCGCCCGCTCGCCGGCGACCGCGTCTCCTGCCGTGGCTTCGACAACCGGATCGGCGCCTTCATCGTCGCCGAGACCTTCCGCCGCCTCGCGGGCAGGCCCCTCCCCGTCGAACTCCACCTCGTCGCCTCGGTGCAGGAGGAACTGGGACTCGTCGGCGCCACGACCGCCGCCTTCGCGGTGCAGCCCCACGCGGGCATCTGCGTCGACGTCGGGTTTGCCTCCGACACGCCCGGCAACGACAATAAGCTGGTGGGCGATGCCGCCCTCGGCAAAGGACCGCTCATCTGCTTCGGGCCGACCTACAACCCGGTGTTGCGCGGCCACCTCGAGGCGACCGCCGCGGCGCGGCGGATCCCCTACCAGCGCCAGGTGCGCAACCGCGGCAATTCGACCAACGCCTGGGCGATGCGTCTCTCGGGCCGCGGTGCCGCCGTGGCGTTGCTCAGCGTGCCGCTCCGCTACATGCACAGCGCCGTCGAGACGCTGAGCCTCGCCGACGTCGAGCACAGCATCGCGCTGCTGCAGGCGGCACTGGAAACCTGTCCTTCCGTTGCCGCTCTGACCCCCACCCTGCCATGAACCAGGCTGTTCTATCCGTCCTCACCCCCGACCGTGTCGGCCTGCTGCGCGACGTGACGCGCGTGGTCTTTGATCGCGGCGGCAACATCGCGGCCATCCGCCAAACCGTGGTCCACGGCTTTTTCAACCTGGTCCTGACCGCGACGTTCGAGCCGGGCGTCGACGCCGCCGCGCTGGCCGCCGCCCTGTCCGGCGCGCTCGAGGCCGAGGCCGCCGTCACGGTGCGTCCCTTCGCGGCGCCGCCCTCCGCGCCGCTCGCCGACGGACCGACCTATGTGGTCACCACACACGGTCCCGACCGTCCCGGCACGGTCTACGCGATCAGCCAGTTCTTCGTTGAACGCGGCATCAACATCATCGACTGGACGGTCGGCGACGACCGCGACGACGTGGTCTATACCGCCGAGGTCGCGATCCCTCCGGCGGCCGACTTCCGCCGGGTGCAGGCCGACTTCCGCGCCGCCATGGCGCAGCGCGGCCTGCGCGCCTCGATCTGCCATCGCAACATCTTCCGCGCCACCAGCGAGATCGGCGCCATCCACAACCTGCTGCCCGAAGCCTGAGCCATGATCGCGCAACAAGACATTCTGGACACCCTCCGCATGGTCGAGCAGGAGAACCTCGACGTGCGCACCGTCACCCTGGGCATCAATCTCAATGTCTGCGCCACCCGCGATCCCGACGCGCTCGTGCGCGGCGTCCACCAGCGCATCGTCGAAGCGGCGGCCCGCCACGTCCCGTTCTGCGACGAGGTCTCGGCCAAGTACGGGCTGCCGATCGTCAACAAGCGGATCGCCATCTCGCCCGCGTCGATTCTTTTGGAGGGCCACAGCGTCGAGACGGCCGTGCGGCTCGCGGAGGCGCTTGACCGCGCCGCGGCGGATGTGCGCATCGACCTGCTCGGCGGGTTCTCGGCCCTGGTCCACAAGGGGATGACCCCGGGCGAGCGGACCCTGCTGGAGGCGCTGCCGCGGGCGCTCGCGCAAACCGCGCGCGTCTGCGCCTCAATCAATGTCGGCACCACCCGCGCCGGCATGAACGTCGACGCAGTCCGGCTGGCGGCGCGCCAGATCATCGCCACCGCGCAGGCGACCCGCGCGCAGCGCGGCTTCGGCGCCGCCAAGGTCGTCGTCTTCGCCAACATCCCCGAAGACAACCCCTTCATGGCTGGCGCCCTGCTCGGTGCGGGCGAGCCCGAATGCGTGGTCAACGTCGGCGTGAGCGGTCCCGGCGTGGTCAAGCGGGCCATCGACCGGCTGCTGGCGCGCCACCCCGGCGCCACGCTCGACCGCATCGCCGAGGAGATCAAGCACACCGCCTTCCGCGTGACCCGCACCGGCGAGCTGATCGGCCGCGAAGTGGCCGGCCGCCTCGGCATCCCCTTCGGCGTGGTCGATCTCTCGCTCGCGCCGACGCCGCGCGTCGGCGACAGCGTCGGCGAGATCTACCAGGCGATGGGGATCGACCGCCTCGGCGCGCCGGGGACGACCGCCGCCGTGATGCTGCTTAACGATGCCGTCAAAAAAGGCGGCGCCTTCGCCTCCAGCGCCGTGGGAGGCCTCTCGGGCGCCTTCATCCCGGTGATGGAGGACCACGCCCTCTCCGCGGCCGTCGAAGCGGGGACGCTGACCCTGGAGAAGCTCGAGGCGATGACGGCGGTCTGCTCCGTCGGCCTCGACATGATCCTCCTCCCGGGCGAGACGACCGAGGCGTGTCTGGCGGGGATCATCATGGACGAGGCGGCGATCGGCATCGCCACCCGCAAGACGACCGGCGTGCGCATCATTCCGGTTCCCGGCGCCCGCTGCGGCGAACGGGTCGACTTCGGCGGCCTCTTCGGCGCCGGGGTGGTGACGGCGCCCGCCTGCCCGCGCGGGAGCGAGGCGTTCGTCGGCCGCGGCGGCCACATCCCCGCCCCCATCCATGCGCTGGTGAACTGAAGCCCCCACACACCCGATAGGCCTATGAACGGATTGGTCAAAAAATGTCTCATCACCGGCGGCGCCGGGTTCATCGGCTCTCAGCTCGCCCGCCGGCTTCTGGCGCAGAGCGTTGAAGTCACGGTGCTCGACAACCTCTTCACCGGCTCGAAGGCCAATATCTACGACCTGCTCGACAACCCGCGTTTCACGTTCGTCATGCACGATGTCGTGCAACCGTTCTGGGGTCAGTTCGACGAAATCTATAACCTCGCCTGTCCCGCCTCGCCGATCCACTACCAGCGCAACCCGGTCGAGACGATCAAGGTCTCGTTCCTCGGCATGATGAACACGCTGGAACTCGCGCTCAAGACCAAGGCGCGCGTTTTCCACACCTCCACCTCCGAAGTCTATGGCGACCCGGACGTCCACCCGCAGCCGGAGAGCTACTGGGGCCACGTCAACCCCATCGGCACCCGCAGTTGCTACGATGAAGGCAAGCGCGCGGCCGAGTCGCTCTGCGCCGATTACATGCGCGAATACGGCGTCGACGTGCGCATGATCCGCATCTTCAACACGTACGGGCCCCACATGCACCCGCATGACGGGCGCGTAGTGAGCAACTTTATCGTCCAAGCGCTGCAGGGCAAAGCAATCACGCTCTACGGCGACGGCGGACAGTCGCGCAGTTTTCAGTATGTCGATGACCTGCTTGACGGGGTACAGGCGTACATGGCCCTGCCGCTCGGCCGCGTGAAGGCGTTCTTCGCCAAACGCGATCTGCCGATTCCGGTGCTCAATATCGGCAACCCGGCTGAATTCACCATCAAGGAACTCGCGGAGATGACGCTCGCGCTGATTCCGGACACACGCGGCGCGCTCGTCTACCAGCCCCTGCCCAGGGACGACCCCAAGCGCCGCCGCCCCGACATCACCCTCGCCAAAGAACTGCTGGGTTGGGAGCCGCGCGTCCCGTTACGCGAAGGATTGGCCAAGACCATCACGTATTTCCGGACGCTGCTCGACGGACGGTGAAGCCATGCTCACCACCGCTCGTCGTGCACGCGCGACGCGTCGTAGCGGGTGCGCGGCGGCGGAAACTCGGCGGGGTGGCCGACGGCGACGGTGGCGAAGGCCTGGACGTTTTTCGGCAATCCCAGCAGGGCGGCGAGAGCCTCCATGCGGTCGGCATTGGGATGCGTCCCGATCCAGCAGGCGCCCAGGCCGAGGGCGGTCGCGGCGAGCAGCAGGTTCTCGACGGCGGCGGCGCAGTCCTGAATCATGTAGGACTCCTCCCCGCGGTGCGCCCGGGAGCGGTCGCCGCAGACGATGATCGCCAGCGGCGCGGTGCGCAGCATCTGGCCGTGCGGCAGCGCGTCGGCGAGGCGGTTACGTGTTTCGCGCTCGCGGACCACGACAAAGGCCCAGGGGTCGGTCGCCATCGCCGAAGGGCCCGCCATCGCGGCTTCCAGCAGATCGCGCACCATCGCCTCGTCAATCGGCTCGCCGGTATACCGTCTGACACTGCGTCGGGTAAAGATTCCAGCCAGCTTCACATTCATTGTCCGTCCCCTGTTCGTTTCTCGGCGATCAGCGCGGCGAGGCGCGCCGGCGACACCTCGTACCCCTTGCCGCACATGTGGCAGTAGACCTGCGCCGCGCGCCCCTGCTGCAGCAGCTCCTGCAGTTCGGCGAGCGACAGCGCCCCCACGACCGTTTCGACCCGCTCGCACGTGCAGCGGCAACGGAACGCCAGCGGCCGCGGCGGGTCGAGACGCGCTCCGGCGAGGCCGAGGGTCTCGCACCACTCCTGCACCGAGAGGCTGGTCTCCAGCGCCTCCAGGGCCGTCCCGTCGGCGACCAGCCGGGCCGCCTGTTCAAACGCGGCCCGGTCGCCATCGGGCATGCACTCGACAAGTGCGCCGCGGGCGAGGTCGATGTAGCCGCCGTAGGTCAGCGCCGCGACCTGCACGGCGGCGGGGCGCTGCAGCGAACGGACGTAGTACTCCTCCACGGCGGCGCGCGCCGAGACGGGCGAGACGCTGAACGCCGCCTGGCTGATGAGCCGCCCCGGCGCCGCGTGCAGGATCTGCACATCGCCGCGGTCGCCGAACGCTTCGTCGAGGTCGATCTCTTCCCGGTCATCGAGCGCGTTCATGACTTTGACCTGGGTATACCCGCGCAGGCCGCCGTCGCCGGCGGCTTCGGCCAGAAAGCCGCGGATGGGGCCGGGGACCTGGAGGCGCATCAGGACCGTTTCGTCGGGCGCATGAAGGTCGGCGCCCAGCAGCGCGACGCCCGCCAGCGCCTCTGCGAGCGCCAGGCCGGCGGTCGGCCCGCACAGATGGTTCTGTTCCAGGGCGCGCGCCGAATCGGTCACCTCGGCAAAGGCGAAGCGCAGGCGCGTCCGGGGACAGACGCCCGTGGTCAGCAAATCGGAGGATTTCGGTACGATCATGGGTTTCCGACTTTTCGTGGCCGGGAAGGCGCCCCGTCAGATGCCGCCGCCGTTCAACAGATCGATCCGGAGCTCGTCGCCTGGCGGAACCGGCGGCGAACGGGGGGGCTCCGGCGGGTGTTCGGCGGACGGCACGCCGGCGCGGTCCGGTGCCGCAGGCACCCGTTCCGCCCCGAGCTCCTCCACCCGCTGCATCAGTTTCTCCCGCAACAGGTCGAGGCGGCGCGCCTGCCGCTCCAGCGACCAGAGCGAGAATTCCCATTTCGCCTTGAAGCTGTACACATGCCTGAGGTCGGGATTGAATGCATCGAACTGCTCGCGCCGGCTGACATACTGCCAGTGCATGGACCGCGTTTTGCTGGCGAACCCGTCGAAAAACCGGTCCCGCACCCCAGGCAGCGACACAAAGGCGCGGTGCTCCATCCAGAGCGCGACCACCACCTCCGCGAACCGGTTGATATAGAAATCAAACACCTCCAGCAGATTATCATTGGTCCACTCGGTGTTGGGCCACCCCATGGATCCGCGGACCGAACAGAAATTGACGCGAAGGGGCATTTGGCGCAGCACGTGCACGTCATAGCCGAATTCGATGATTTCCTTGCCTTCGCCGAAGCGGCATGAATGGAGTTCGGGCAAGTAGCGTTTCATCACCAGCGTCTGCGCGGCCGCGCTCCCCATCAGCGCCGCTACCGCAAGGATGGCCGCGGGGTTTTCCACCCCTTCCGAGCCGCCCTCGTGCGCGGGCATGAGGAAGCGACTGCGCGGGATCGCGCCGAACGAATCGCCCTGGAAGCGGTTACGGATAAAATAGTTCTCGTCGCGGTTCCGGTGCGCGTCGTGGCGCGCCAGCAGATGGTAGGTGCCAAAATCGACGCCCAGTCCCTTGTACGCGGCGATGCGCGCCAGCATGTAGCTGCCATAGCCCGACATGGCGTGGGCGAGACGTTTTTCGATCAGGCGGCTGGGCAGCGGCATGCGGTTGGTCTTGTAGACGATTTCGCGCGTGGCACCCATGCCGAGGGCGGCACTGGTGTCGACGCGCACCTCGTAGATGTTGACGTACTCGATGTTCTCGCCGTGGCTGAGGTTGGACTGGATGTAGTCGAGAATGGCGCGCGAGCGGCTGTCGACGCGGACGTGGACATCGGGACGTCCACCGCGGTAGGTCGCGCCGGGCAGGGCGGTGCGGCGGTCGTCGAAGGCCGAAACGACCTCGTCCGGGGTGCCGAGATAGACCTCGCCCGTCAGGTGGCGGTACATTGTTTCCACAAAGGCGTCGCTGTCGTTGTCGGCGAGTTGCGGGTCGTCGAGCGAGCGGCGGAACAGGTCGTCGATGCGGCGGATGGCGGCGCCGATTTCGTCCGCCTTCAGTCGGTGCAGGGTGATCCCCTCCAGCAGATTCTCCAGCTGCGGCAGGATTGCTGTTCCGGCCAGGCCGGGGCGCATGCCGAACAGTTCGATCTCGTGGTGGCCGTAGAACCGCTCCTGCCGCGTATTGGACAAGCGCTGTCCCTCGGGCACCGCCGCCAGTTCGCGCAATCCCGCCAGAAACGCGTCGTAGTCGCCGGCGGCCCACCCGACCAGACGGTGAAAGTCGCTGTAGGAAAGGAAATGAATACCCCGCGCGCTGTGGAAATACTGTAGGCGCGTGGCCAGCCGGGCACGGCTGCTGCGCAGGGCGAGGTCCATCTCGCGGCGGGTCCAGGCCAGCGGCCGGATGCGCCACTCCTGCCCCAGGTGCCGGTAATGCGCAAGCGTCGCTTCGGTCCGCTCGGCCATGACGATGTTGTCGATCGGGATGCCCAGCGTCTGCAGCCAGGCGTCGGCATCGACCAGTCTGGCGGTGGCGACATCCCGCTGCGACAGCTCGAAGACATCCTCGACGATGTTGCCGCAGACGATCCCCTTCTGCAGGATCTCTCCCCGATTTTTCTGCGGCACGCGCCCCAGGTTCCACAGCATGCCGTTGAGCAGCGGCATCGCCGCCACGCTGTGGTTTCCTTTGGTGAGCGTCATGATGTACCCCGGCATCCCGGGCACCAGCACCGCTTTGCGCACGATCAGCAACGGGTCGCGCTCTTCCCGCGCGAGCAGGCTCCAGACCCCCTTTTCGAAAACGAACGTGTCGGCGCCCCAATCGTAGGCCAGGAACGTGCGGTCGCTTCCCATCGCGCGCACCGCGACGGGATCAGGCTTGCGCCGGGCCTCGTGCCGCACTCGCGCGAGAAAGCTCCATACGAAATTCGCCACCGCACTGCTCCCTGTTCTCACACCCGCCGAAGCGCGCGCGCGCGCTCCCGTTCCAACACCTCTCCGGCCTCGTTTGCCAACGCCTCCAGCCCGCACTGCCGCGCCTGCTGCCGCAACACCGCCGCCGCCGCGGGGATATGCCGGGCAAACGGGAAACCCAACCCCTCCAGCCGCCCGTAGGCGCCAAGCGCCTGTAGCAGACGCTGCACCGCCGCCCAGGGAAACAGCCGGAGGGACTCGTCCCTTTGACTGGGGCACAGTGTACCATAGTCCCGCAGGAGATGCGAGCGCGCCGCGTCGTCGAGGGCCACATAGGGGTCGCACAGCAGCGAAGCGATGTCGTAGGCGGCCGGCCCGAGGCGCATCCCCTGGAAATCGATCAGCGCGATCCGGCCGCCCTTGAGCAGGATGTTGCTCGACTGGAAGTCGCGGTGGACGACCACGCGGGCGGCGCCCGCGAGCTGCCGCGCCACGGCCGCCATCTCGGCGCGCACCGCCCCGCCCAGGCCCGGCAGCCCGTAGCGTCCGCGGATCAGGTGGCGCTCGAACAGGTCGTACTCCCACCCGTAGACCGTCTCATCGAATGAAGGCTCCATCTCGAGGCCGCGCAGCACCGCCAGTTCGGTCGCCCGCGTGTGCAGCGCCGCCGCCGCGGCGAGAACCGGCCGGTAGAGCGCCTCGGCGTCGGCGCCCGGCCGCGCCATCCGTTGCAGCAGGGAGCAGTCGCCCCAATCCTCCAGCACCACCGTGTCGGCGTCCGGCAGGTCGGCGAGGACGCGGGGCACCGGCACCCCCGCCTCGTCGAGCAGCGCGGCGTGGCCCGCATAGCGCGCATTCTCGCTCCGTTCGCGCGAATAGCCGATCACGATGGCCCCGGGTGCATCATCCGCCTCGGGGAGCAGCCGCCAGAAGCGGCGCGCCGAGCCCCGTTTGCCGAGAAAGACCGCGGCCGCGCCGGACCAGCCGAGCGCCTGCAGCGCCCGCGCCACCGCAGGGTCGCCGCACGCCGCCGCCGGCACGGCCACGGCGGCGGCCAGGGGACGCGCCACGCGCGTCCCGCCGACCACGCAGCGCCGCACCCGCGCGCCGGCGCCGAGCGCCGTCCCGGCCAGCAGCACGCTTCCCGGGGCGCGTTGACCGCGGCCGCTGAGATCGCAGCAGAAGGCCGGCGCTTCGGGCGGAAAGGCGTCCCACGCCGGGGCGTACGCCATGCCCGCCGGACGCCCCCGCTGCGCCAGCCGCTTCAGCTCGCCGTGCGCCCGCAGGTACCCCTCGGGCGTGCCGATGTCGCACCAGTAGGCGCCGCGCAGCCGCACACCGGCGACCGGGCGGCCCGCGGCCTGCGCCCGCTCGTAGGCGGCAACGATGGAGAAGCGGCGCTCCCCGGGGAAGAAGGCGGCGATCTCGGGCGAAACGAGCTGCACGCCGCAGAAGGTGGCCGTGCCGGGCGCCTTGGGCGTCGGGCTGCGGTAGGTGGCGATGTCGCCCTCCGGGCCGCAGGCCACGGTCTGCGGACCCCGCCGCGGCATCAGCCAGGCGGCGGCGATGCGGCCACCGCGCGCGCTCAGTGCCGCCGCCAGCGGCGCCAGATCGGCATGCCAGACGATGTCGCCGTTCACCAGCCAAAAAGGGTCGGCGCCAAGCCAGTCGCGCAGTGGGCGCAGCGCGCCGCCCGTCCCGAGGATCTCCTCTTCGTGCGAAAGCGCAATGACGGCCGGGCCGGGCCAGTGCTCAAGATACTCCTGCAGCGCCTCGGCCCGCCAGTGCAGGTTCACGGCAATGCGCCGCACTCCCGCCGCCTCGAGCGCGCGGAGGGTCCGCCCGATGACCGGTACGCCCCAGATGGGCAGCAGCGGCTTGGGCACCCGCTCGGTCAACGGCCGCAGCCGCTCGCCCATCCCCGCCGCCAACACCACCGCCTGCACAATTTTCTCTTCCACGATCTCCCGCCTCTTACCCTTGCGGCACCCGCGAACCCCGTCTGCACGGCTATGACACGGATATCCTCCCCGTGAAACACAGGGTTCCGCAGGAGCCTCCCTCGCTCGATGAATATCCTATGATAGAGGAGATCGGTTGGCACGGGCAAGCACGGACAGGGCAAACGGGGCCGGCGCGGCGGAAATACGGCCGGCCTTAGAACAGCTCGCTCTGGGTGAGGGGGGCGGCGGTGTCGGCGGCGGCCGGGGGCGGGGCGCTGAGGCGCTGCTCGAATTCGGCCTCGGTGAGGATCGACAGGCCGAGCGCGCGGGCCTTCTCGACCTTGGTGGCGCCGGGGTCCACCCCCGCGAGGAGGAAGGTCGTGGACGAGGAAACGGCGTCGGCAACGCGACCGCCCGCCGCCTTGATGCGCGCCGCGATTGCCTGGCGCGGCGCGCCAAGGGTGCCGGTGATGACCACGGTGGCGCCGGCGAGAGGAGCGTCGGCGGCGGGCGCCGCAGCGGCGGCGCGGACGGGGTCGATCCCCAGCTCGGCGAGGGCGCGGACCGTTTCGCGGCCGGCGTCGGAATCGAAATAGGCGACCAGGGCGCGCGCCGCCTCTTCCTTGACGACGGTGACGACTTTGGCGGGGCGCGCGTCGCCCTCGGCGCGCCGCGCGGCCTGCGCGGCGGACAGGGCGTCGCCCAGGTTTTCGACGCGCGCGCAGGCGGCGTCGTAGCGGCGCTGCAGCACCGCCTTCGCCTCGTCGTCGCACGCGCGGTTGGCGGCGCCGCGGGGATTGGCCTGTTGCGCCTCGCCCAGGGCGTCGTAGAGGCCAACGGTGTCGCGCAGGACCTGCGAGGATGCGAGGTCGGTAAAGCGGGCATGGCAGGAGGCCACGGTTTCGGCGACGGTCGCGCCGATCTGCGGAATGCCCAACGCGAAGATCCAGCGGTGGAGCGGCAGCACGCGCGCGGCGGCGATGGCCTTGAGGACGCGCTCGGCGTTCTTGGCGCCGAAAAGGCGGCGCTTGCCCGCCTCGCCGAGGTCGAGCGCGGCGAGGTCGTCCCGCCGCAGCCGGAAGAGGTCGAAGGGCGAGGCGACGCGTCCGCTGCGGACGAGCGCCTCGGCCACCACGCCGCCGATCCGCTCGATGTCGAGCGCGTCGCGGCCGGCGAAGTGTTCGAGGCGGCAGACGCGCTGCGCCGGGCAGGCGGGGTTGGTGCAGCGGAGGGCGACCTCGCCGGCGGCGCGGCCGACGGGAGCTGCGCAGGCGGGGCAGGCGTCGGGCATGGCGAAGAGCGTTTCACCGCCCGTCCGCTTCCCGGCGATCACCGCCTCGACGGCGGGGATCACGTCGCCCGCCTTCACCACCCACACGGCGTCGCCGACGCGGATGTCCTTGCGGGCGATCTCGTCGCCGTTGTGCAGGGTGGCGCGGCTGATCTGCGAGCCGGCGAGGAGGACCGGCCGCAGCTCGGCGACAGGGGTGAGGACGCCGGTGCGGCCGACCTGGACGGTGATGGCGGTGACGACCGTTTCGGCGCGCTCGGGGGCGTACTTGTAGGCCCGCGCCCAGCGGGGGCTCCTGGCGGTGGCGCCGAGCGCCTCGTAGCGGGTGCGGTCGGCGAGCTTGACGACGGCGCCGTCGATTTCGAAGGGGAAGTCGTGGCGTTTCGCCTCCAGGGCGTCGATGGCGGCGAAGACTTCGGGGATGTCGGCGCAGAACTGCCGCCAGGGGAGGGTTTTGACGCCCCAGGCGTGCAGCGTCTCGATGAAGTCGCGGTGGGTGTCGAAGGCGATCCCCTCTAGGGCGCCGGTGGCGTAGACCACGGCGTCGAGGGGACGGGTGGCGGTGACGCGCGGGTCGAGCTGCTTGAGCGAGCCGGCGGCGGCGTTGCGCGGGTTCATGAAGGGGTCGGCGCCTTCGGCCTCCTGGCGGGCGACGAGGTCGATGAACCCCTGGCGCGTCATGTAGACCTCGCCGCGGAGCTCGACCGCGGCGGCGGCGGTGGGGAGGATGAGCGGGATGGAGCGGATGGTGCGGATGTTGGCGGTGATGTCGTCGCCCACCGCGCCGTTGCCGCGGGTGGCGGCCCGTTCGAGACGGCCGTGCCGGTAGAGGAGGCTGAAGGCGACGCCGTCGACCTTGGGTTCGACGACGTAGCCAGGCGCGTCGCCGGGAAACTGGCGGCGGATGGCGAAATCAAAATCGAGCAGCTCGGTCTTGGAGTGGGCCTTGTCGAGGCTCATCATCGGCGGGTCGTGGCGAACTTGGGTGAAGCCCGCGAGCGGCGCGCCGCCGACGCGCCGCGTGGGCGAGTCGGGGTCGTCCAGCTCAGGGTACTCCCGTTCCAGCGCCTCGAGCTCGCGGTAGAGGCGGTCGTAGTCGGCGTCGCCGATCTCGGGGCGCGCCTCGACGTAGTAGAGCCGGTCGTGGCGGGCGATTTCGGCGCGGAGAGAGGCGGCGCGCCGGCAAATGGTGTCGGGCAGGCTCATGACTCAGGGTCGGCTAACAGGGTCAGGATGGGCGCGAGCGGGCCGGCGGCGGCGGCGTAGGGACGCGCGGCAACGCGTTCGCCGGTCTCCAGCAGCCGCAGCGCAACAGCGGCCGCCTGGTGCGGTTCGAGGGGGGTTTTGAGCAGGCGGATCATCTCGGCGTCGCCGAGGGTTGCGAGGTCGAGGGTGACGGTGCGGTTCTGCTCGCCGAAGAAGAGGCTGACCTTGCCGCCGGCGACCTCCCGGGGCACGACCTTGCGTGTCTTGCCGTTGAAAATCAGGTCGATCTCCCGGCCGACGGCGCGCTCGAGGGCGCGGGCGGCCATCTGGTCGAGCGGTTCCACGGCGCCGAGCGTGTCGCGGATGGCGCGCAGGCGCGGATTGGCGTCGTTGATCGCGAGCCGTGCGTCGAGCTGCGCGCGCAGGCCGCGGACGCCGTCGCGCGCGCAGGCGTCGGCCAGCGCGCGGTGCAGTGCGCGGTCGGGCGGAGGCTCGGGGACGACGGGCGGTTGTGCGGGCGGCGAAGGCGCCACCGCATCGGCTGGCGCGGCGACGGCGGAAACCGGCGGCGGGAGGACGCGCAGCGCGGGGGATGTCGCAGGCGGCTGCGGCGGGAGCGGCGGCCGGGACTGGGACGGCGGAAGATAGGGGACGAGGCCGGGCAGTCGTGCGCGCAGGAGGGGGTAGAGGTCGAGAGGATCGCCCAGACGGTGGTTGGCGAAGAGGAAGAGCCACGCCATCAGCAGCATCCAGAGAAGAAACCGGAAGAAACCGCCGGGACCGGCCGGGCGCGCCGCCGGGGCGGGGCGCGGCGCGGGCGCGCCGGCATCCTCCCCCGCGGGCGCGGCGAGCGTCGACAGACCGGCGCCGAGGAGCGGGCTGCGCCGCAGCGGTTTGCCGTCGAGCAGCCGCTTGATGTCGGCGACGACTTCGCCCCAGGCGGCGTAGCGGTGGCCCGGGTGCTTCATCAGCAGGCGCTCCAGCAGCAGGCAGACCGAAAGCGGGAGGTCTGGACGGAGAGTGCGCGGGTTGGGCAGGAGGTCCTCGATCTGACTGCGGATGACCTTCTCGGGCGGCTGGTCGCCGAACGGAATCTGGCCCGTCAATGCAAAATAGAGAACGGCGCCGAGGGCGTACATGTCGCTACGGCAGTCGATTCCATGGGTATGGTCGACCTGTTCGGGTGCGATGAAGTTCGGCGTGCCGACGACCATGCCGCCGTCCAGACGGTCGATGTCGACTCCCGGTTTGGCGAGGAAGGCATGCCCGAAATCGGTCAATTTAGCGACCCCCTCCGCCGTGATGTGGATCGTCGTCGGCTTGAGGTTGCGGTGGACGAACCGTTCGCTCTCCCACGCCTTGCCGAGCGCTTCCGCGATGCCGAGCGCGTAGCGCAGGACCGTGCGCGACGGCAGCCGCGGATTTTCCTGCACGTGTTCGGCGAGGGTCTTGCCCGCCGCGTCCTCGATGATCACATAGTAGCCGTCTGCGCTCGCGGAAATGTCGAATATCTGGCAGAACGACTCAGCCTTGACGCGCGAAAGGGCGCGCGCAACCGAGAGAAACAGGTCCACCTGCCCGCGGTTTGCCACTGCTTCGGGCAGCAGCATCTTGACCATCACATGGCGTTCAAGGGTGCGCTGGTAGGCGCGCCAGGTGACGGCGGTGCTCGACTGGGCAATCGGTTCGAACGCTTCCAGACCTGCGATTTGTGGCATGTCCATACGGGCACAAAATAGCACAATCCGCCCGTCGCCGACAATACGGGAACGGAACCCCGGAAAAGGCCGCGATCAGTCATTGGTGCATGCCGGCGCTGTCCGCGGCGCGGCCTTTCGGGCGGTGGCGCAGGTAGTCGGCGCGGAGGCGGCGGGCGGCCGACGAGCCGCGGGGATTCATGAAATGGATCGCCTCCCACGTCACGAGCTTTTCCGCGCCCATCCGCGACGCGACATCGAGCTGGTGGCCCAGGCGGGCGTAGTCGGCGGGGACGATGCGCGTCTGCGGCCCGTTGAAATCCTCGATGTTGAAGGTCTCGCAGTTCACCCAGAAGGCGGCGCCGATCGCGCGGCAGACATCGCGCCAGATCCGCAGGCCCGTTTCGAGAAACGGCAGGTCGTTCATCGAGACGCCGATCGAGTCCTGCGGCGCCAGCGCCGTGAAGGGACAGCCGCCGTGGACAGCCGCCAGCGTCTCCAGCGCCTGCGCCTCGCGCCCGCGGCAGCGGACGGTGTAGGGCGACCCGATGATCTCCGCCTCGGGCGTCAGCTCCTTGACCCCGTGGGTCACCCGTTCGAAATAGGCATGGAAGCAGCGGGTCAGGTAGTCGGCGTTGCCCCAGTTCCAGAACCCCGTCTCGCTGCTCAGGTAGTACCCGTGGAACGCGCCGCGGTAGCGCGCCACCAGCTCCCGGTAGCAGGCGAGCTCGCGCGCGGCGCAGGCGGCCGCCATGCGGGTGTCGCCGCATTCGCCGCCGATCATCCGCTCGCACCCCAGCATGCCGGCGGCGCCGAGAAAGATCCGCATCCCCTCGCCGCGCGCCGCATCGAGCATCGGGTCGAGCACGTTCCACGCGCGGAACGACTTGAACAACTCCGAGGGGTAGTAGCACTCCTCCAGGTCGACCCACGCCGCCGCGCCCAGGATGGCCGTGTCCATCCCCAGTTCCTTCAGCTCGCGGAACAGGCCGCGCCATTCCGCCGCACGGTAGGCGAGCGTGCAGCGGCTGCGGTAGCCGGCGGCGTGCGCGTAGATGAAGCTGCCGCTGAGCCACCGCGACGGCGCGGGCGGCGGCGCGGCCGCCATGAATTCGGCGTTCAGCCGGTCGCGCAGCGCCAGATCCTCGCGCTGGTGCGGCGGCGAGGCCAGCGCGCGGCGGAAAATGCGGTAGCCGTCGATCTCGGTCGTGGCACCGATCGGCTTGACCCCCGCGAACACCATGTACCGGCTGAGCGCGACCAGCTCGTTGCGCCCCTTGACGACCGGCACGTCGAGCAGGTCGGCCTGAGCATGGTAGCCGTGGCGACGGGTCGAGCGCCACACCTCGCGGCCGTTCAGCCAGACCACCAGCGGATGCGACCCGCCGAGCTGCAGTTCGACGGCGCCGTCGGCCGGCGCGTCGAAACCGGTGCGGCCGAAAACCAGCGGCGCGGCGTCCAGGCGGCCGTCGGTGCAGGCGAGCCAGGCGCCGCGGCGGGCGAACCCGACGTCGGGACCGGCGAGCGCGGCCGCGCCGTCGTCGGGCCGCCAGTCGCGCGCGGCCTCGGGTCCGGGCAGGGAGTCGCCTGGACGCCAGTCCGCGACGGGCGCCGAACGCTCCCACGACAGCAGCAGTCCGGGATCGGGGCGCAGATCGGTGTCGAGCGGCGCATCCGGGAAACCGAGGGCGTCCAGAACGGCGCGCGCGTAGAGCGTGAACCCGGCGATCTCATGGTGGACGCCGTCGGAGAGGAGGACGCTCCGCCCCTCGGCGAGGGCCTGTTGAAAGAGGCCGCAGGCGTCGGCCAGCGGCACATCCAACCGGGCGGCGACGCGGTCGATCGCCTGCAGGTAATCGGCAAAAGGCGCAACCCGCGCCGCCGGCCCGATCCGGGGCGACGGCCGCAGCAGAACTACCTTGGCCGCCCCGTCGCGAATCTCCAGCACCAGCCGCTCCAGGTCGCTCTCGAATTGCGCGGGCGGCCGCCGCTCCCCGCAGTCGTTGGTGCCGATCGCCACGATCGCGAGTTCCGCGCCGCGCCGCCGCACGTCCGCGTCGCAGCGCGCCAGCAGATCGGCGGCCGTGTCGCCGCACACCCCCGCGTTGAGCAGCGAAAAAGGCGCACCCGGAAAGAGCCGGTTCAAGGTGTTGACGACGATGTCGGGATAAAAGCTGCCGTCGGTGAGGCTGTCGCCCAGGAAGACCAGACGGCGCTCGCCGTCGATGCTGTCAGCCAGCACGCTTGTCTGCGCGCGTCTTGTCATGTGTCGCTCCTCTGT
>CAYVKQ010000019.1:0-20045 GCA_964451945.1 uncultured Lentisphaerales bacterium | reverse complement strand
TCTTGTGCAATACCATACTCTATCCCATTTTCACGGGTCTTGGTCTGCGAATGCGCAATCGGATCATCTGGCATTTCGAGCACGGGTTGCACTGTTCCAACCGTTTCTCCGGGCGGTACGAGACGATCGTGTGGTTCACGAAGTCGGACGAGTATGTTTTCGACCTGGACCCCGTTCGCGTTCCTCAGAAGTACCCAGGCAAGAAGTACTTCAAGGGGCCGAATGCAGGGAAATACTCCTGCAATCCCTTGGGGAAGAATCCCGCGTTCATTGAAGAAATAACCAAGCGCTTCGGCGTTCCGAAGAAACTCGATAATTCCGAATCGCTTTATGAAGTTGGGCGAGAGAACGTTCGACTGTATTTCCGATATTCGAAGATACACCCCCGAAACCGCACTTTTTTTGGTCTTCGCAGAGTGGATTTACAGGCACTCGAAGGGTACCACGGTGTCCTTTGCTTCTTCTGGCAAAATCAGCGAGAACCACTGTTTGTCCCGTTCGAACAGTTTGAAGAAGTCTTTGCGGGACTAACCACCGCAAGTGATGGGCAGATCAAGGCTCAGGTATATGAACAAATTGGCGGAACCGAACTTTATTTGGCGAACGCAGGTAGGTTCAATGTCGAAAGTTTCATGGGGTGGGACTTCCTGGAATCCGTAATCCAACCGGCTGGTGCTAAGGTTCCTGATCTTGCCCACAATCAGATTCAGACGCTTCTGGGTGGGATCGGAACCGCCAAGGGCTTCGATATTTGGATACCACCCAATGACAGGTCCAACCTCGATTGGAGTTTAACGCCAGCTTTCCGTCCGGCAACCGTCCTTCCTGCTTCACTAATGGCAGTTAAAGACATTGCGGCAGAAGTTGATGTGATCTGGATTGATCGAGGTTGCGGCGCACCTGCGGCTCTATATGAAGTTGAACACTCGACGCCAATCTATTCCGGACTTCTTCGTTTGAATGATGTTCACATCATGTTGCCTGGGTTGAGACTGAGATTCGGCATCGTTTCCAATGACGAACGTCGGGCACTGTTTGTGAGGCAACTTGATAGATTGACGTTCAAGGCAAGCGGTTTGCGGGAGATCTGCACATTCTTCGAGTACCGAAATGTATTCGGGTGGCATCAACGAATATGCTCCGGAGGGCAAAGTCATGCGTAAGAGAGGCAATGAACAGATATGGGTTGTTGTGCGGGTCCAGCGGGGTTTCGTTACCGAGATAAGTGCATATGCCGAGCAGGCGGCAGCCCGCCGCACGGAACGTTCTTGGCGACGGAAAATGAACCCAGACTATGATGAAACTGGCCTTTCATCTGTTATCGTGAACTCTCACCGCTCCATGGCGCGGGCCACTTAATCCTGGTTCATGGGACATCGAGTTCTTGATCGTCCACAAGCCTTCGTTATGGAAAGAGCTTCAGGATGTTATCGCTGCGGTCGATGCTGGCAAGTGCAAGACCAAGGTGTCAAAAGAAAAGACGATGAAGGGCGAATTACTGTTCAGCCCGATTGACATGAACGCGGCTTTCAAGCGCTTGCTGCGCTTGAAGAAGTGGGAGGAGAGCCGCGTCAGTTACTGGGTGACACGCAGCGAGAAACTGATTCGGAAGACGCTCGCCATGTCCGCCGCAGAACAGAAGAAGGAAATTGAGGCGGCGGGCGAGAAACCGATCTTTAGTTACAATCAGACGGATTTCGTGAAGGACCGTGTGGCTGTCGAGGTCCAATTCGGCAAGTATTCGTTCGTGGCATACGACCTTTTTGTCAAGCATCTTGCCTTCTACGTGCGCGACCAAATTGATGTCGGCATTGAGATTCTCCCCATGAAAGCACTCCAAAGCCACATGAGTTCCGGCGTGGCGTACTACGAAGGGGAGTTCTACAACGTAGTCCGGCAGGGCCGGGGCGTCCCATCAGTTCCGCTTGTCATCCTTGGCATAGACGCTTAGACAAGAGACGGACCGAACCAGCAAATGCTGCCTACTCCGCTTCGCTCCGAGGCAGATTTGCGACGTTGAAAGGAAGAACGTGATGAATCTGGTACCCAATCAAGCAGGGCGATCGCCCAACTACTGGTGCACGTGGAATGCGCAGCATCCCATGTGGTACATCCGATCCGAAGAAGAACTGGCGACGTTCGACTTCTACAAAGCCACCGAGGGTGGCACTGCGGCGCGGAAGCGAATGAATCAGGCCGCGCTTTTTGAAGTGCCTGGCTGGGCGGTGCATTTCTGGAAAAAGGAACGGGGGGATCTGTATCTTTGTCTGGATGATGGCTGGGACGTCCCGGCCGATATCAACGCCAGCCGAGAACGGTGGCGGTTCGGCTCTCTCATCCTCAATGAAGAGCGATTCCCCGACTTCCAAGGTGATCCGGCCCAGCGACTGCGGACACTCAATGCCCGGATCAAGGACTTGGGGTGGCGGGGGCTGGCACTGTGGGTGGCCGCCCAGTGTGCGGGCGAAAACCAAGACCAGAAGGGCGACGCCAAGGCTTGCGAGAATTACTGGCGCGAGCGCCTCCGTTGGTCGGCACAGGCTGGAATCGAATACTGGAAGGTGGATTGGGGCGAACGGTGTTGCGATCCGGCATTTCGACGCATGCTGACCGAGGTGGCTCGGGAAGAAGCTCCGGGGCTGTTGGTGGAGCACGCCCGCTGCATGGGGCCGGTCAACAATGTCCCCGGCAGCGGCCGCTTCGCGGATGCCGACGCATCACTCGTGGAGCAGTCCACGGAAATCCTGGGCTTCAGCGACGTGTTTCGCACGTACGATGCCGTGGGTGAGATCGAGATCCCCGTAACTCTGGACCGCATTCGCTACTGGATGAACCGGGTACAGATGGCACCTGCCGCCAAGGGCATTCTCAACTGTGAAGATGCCGTCTATCTTGGCGCTGCCATGGGTTTTTCCTTTGGAGTCATGCGCGTGCCGGTACGGAATCCGTATACACATTGGAGATGGTTGCGGATCGACGAAGCGTCACGGGCCATACGCTGGCAGCGAATCGCTCCGGCTTTCGGACTTGTCGGCGGGAACCTCTGCGTGAGCGAGCGCGAACTGACCGACTCCATGACGATGAGTAGCGACTTCTGGGATCGGTCCATTGCCGGAAAGCTCATCGAGCAGCATGCTCCGGCGGTGATGAGTCGCGGGATGGCGTTGCCGAAAGTCGCCTGTTGTGGCGAGCCACCCTTTGTGGTCGCGTCGAAGAATCCCAGCAGGGCCGTTGCCGTTGCGACCTTGCCCCGCTGTTTGAACGGTAAGCGGGAACGCCCGCTTGCGGATGTTCAGATTGATGTGGACGGCCTCGCGCATCCGATCGGAGTCTTTGGACGGTTCCGGACTTTGACGATCCATGTCCGGCAATCTTTGGCCGGGGCGCGCTGTTGGCTGCAGGATCTGTTGACCGACACGGCTGCGGATGTGACAGCACGTGTCCGATACGCCGGAAATGCCGTGATCCTGGATGGCACACTGATCGACGAAGCAGGGCGGTCGGCGGCAACCACGCAAGACCCTTCCGATCCGGGACTCATTCTCAAGATGATGAACTGATGGCCAACACCCGGCTGCCACTCCTGCCGCAGAGGAATTGACCACCCCGCAGGACAGATTGCGGGCAACCCGTGAGTGGAGCCCGCTTGTCGCGCTGAAGGAGATCCACAGCCGCGAGACCGGACTCCGCGCGATCATCGAATAACCTGTCGGAACGATGACCACAGGAGGGAGGCGAGCTTGTCTCAGGCCGATGCAGGACCCGTGACCTTGCCCGACCTGGGGAAACCGATCGGACGTTTCCTGGCGCAACTGTGTTGCGCCGCAACGGGGGCATCGCGTATACTGGGGGGCAGTTGGGAGAGCACGAAATGTACTGCGAGAAATGCAAAAAGCGGCCCGCCGAAGTCGCCATCCGCGAGCAAACGGCAGACGGCGAGCGCGAGCTCTACGTCTGCAAGGGCTGCGCCGGCGAGCCCGAGCCGCTGGAGCGCAAACTGGCCTCCATGGTGGAAATGCTGTTTGACGTCGCCCTGGAGGTCGGCAGCGCCGCCGCCACGCGGGCATCCGCCGCCGGGGAGCCCCGCTGCGCCGTCTGCGGCATGACCCGCGAGGCCTTCCGCAAACGCGAGCGGCTGGGATGCGAGGCATGCTACGATGCCTTCGGCCGCGACACCGAGGCGATGATCCGCGACATGCACCAGGGGCGCCGCCATACCGGCAAGGTGCCGGCGCGCGAACGGGCCGCGAGGACGCGCGAGGATCTGGAGCGTGCCCTGCGCGAAGCGGTCGCGTCGCAGCGCTTCGAGGACGCCGCGCGGCTGCGCGACCAGATCGCGCAGGCGGACGCCGCCGCGCAGCCGGACGGAGGGGCGCGCCATGCTGCTCCGTAAATCCTCTTCCCTGAACCGGCGCGCCGCCGCCGCGGGCGCGCCCTCCCTGCCGCGGATCGTCGTGAGCAGCCGGGTGCGCCTGGCCCGCAACCTGCAGGGCGAGCGGTTTCCCGACTGGGCGTCGGGCGCCGAGCGGATCGCGCTGCTGCAGCGCATCGGACCGGCGGCGCTGCGGGCGACCGGCGACGACGCCGCGACCCTGCTGACGATCGGCGACCTCGACGCGCGCGACCGCGACCTGCTGGTCGAGCGCTGGCTCATCAGCCGCGACCTCGCCGAGCGGGTCAAGGGCGGCGGCGTGGTCGTCGCCCGCAACGGCGCCGTCGCCGTCATGATCAACGAGGAGGACCACATCCGCATCCAGGCGATCACCCCCGGACTGAACCTTGCGCAGAGCTGGCGGGAGGCCGACGCCATCGATACCCGCCTCGACCGCCTGCTGACCTACGCCTTCTCGCGGCGCCTCGGCTACCTCACCGCCTGCCCCAGCAACGTCGGCACCGGCATGCGCGCCAGCGTCATGGTCCACCTCCCCGGCCTGCGCCTCACCGGCGACATCGACCCCGTGATCCAGGGGCTGGAACGGCTGCGCCTCACGGTGCGCGGCATCGGCGGCGAAGGCTCCGCCGCGGCGGGCCACCGCTACCAGATTTCGAACCAGGGAACGCTGGGACAGGACGAGCCGGCCGTGATCGCCGCGCTCGAACGGGTCGCCCGCGAGGTGGCGCGCCAGGAGGCCCTGGCGCGGCTGCGCGCGCTGCGCGACTCGCCGCTCCTGTTCGAGGACTGCCTGTCGCGCGCCCTGGCGCTGCTGCAGCACGCCCGGCTGCTGCAGACCGAGGAGGCGCTCGACTACCTCTCGGCCCTGCGCATGGGCGTCGAGATGGGAATGGTCCGCGGCATCGCGCCCGACAAGCTGGATGTGCTCGAAATGGCGGTGCAGCCGGGCCACCTGCAGGAATTTCTACAAACCGACCTCGACGCCGAAACCCGCGATGTCCGCCGCGCCGAAGCGCTGAACGAGCATCTGCACGACTGCGAGGTCGACGACCGCCGCATCCACGCCGCGGCGAAACGGATGGCAACATCAAGGGAGAAAAGATGAGCGGATTTGACGGTTTCACGGCGCGCGCGCAGCGCGTGATCCAACTCGCATCGAAGGAGGCGGATCGTTTCAACCACCCCTACATCGGCACCGAGCACCTGCTGCTCGCCCTGGTGGCGCTCGGCGAGGGCGTCGCCGTGGAGGTGCTCGAGGGAATCGGCCTCTCGCTGGAGGACATCCGGCTGGCGGTCGACCGGATGGTCGGCCAGGGCGGCGAGACCAAGACCGAGGGGGCCAAACCCTACACGCCGCGGGCCAAGAAGGTGTTCCAGCTCGCCGCCAGCGAGGCGCGCATGATGCACCAGCCGCAGGTCGGGACGGAACACCTGCTGCTGGCGCTGCTGCGCGAAGGGGAGGGGGTCGCTGCGCAGGTCCTGATGGGCTTCAACATCACGATGGAGGACCTCGCCAAGTACTTGGAGGCGAACTTCGACGAGGACGAGGACGAGACGCCCCCGGCCGAAGAAGCGCCACCCTCCGACGGCGCGCCGGCGCCGGAAAACGCCGCCCCCAAGGCGGGCGCCGCCGGCGCCAAGGCCAAGTCCAAGACGCCGGCGCTGAACGCCTTCGGCCGCGACCTGACCGAACTGGCGAAGAAAGGCGAGCTGGACCCGGTGGTCGGCCGCAAAGCCGAGCTGGAGCGGGTGCTGCCGCCGGACCAAGAACAACGCGGCGCTGCTGGGCGAGGCCGGCGTCGGCAAGACCGCCGTCGTCGAGGGACTGGCGCAGGCGATTGTCGCGGGCGACGTGCCGGAGCGGATGCGCGGGCGGCGGGTCGTCGCCCTCGACATGGCGCTGATGATCGCCGGCACCAAGTACCGGGGGCAGTTCGAGGAGCGGATCAAGGCGGTGATGGACGAGATCCGCCGCGAGAAGAACGTCATCCTCTTCCTCGACGAGCTGCACACGATCGTGGGCGCGGGGAGCGCCGAGGGGACGATGGACGCCTCCAACATGCTCAAGCCCGCCCTGGCCCGCGGCGAGCTGCAGTGCATCGGCGCCACCACGCTGAACGAATACCGCAAGTCGATCGAGAAGGACGCGGCGCTGGAGCGGCGCTTCCAGACGGTCCGCGTCGACGAGCCGGGCATCGACGACTCCATCGCGATCCTCAGGGGGATCCGCGAGCGCTACGAACACCACCACAATGTCCTCTACTCCGACGACGCCCTCGTGGCGGCGGTGCAGCTGACCGCCCGCTACCTGCCCGGACGGCAGCTGCCGGACAAGGCGATCGACGCCATCGACGAAGCCGGCGCGCGGGTGCGCATGGGCGCCGCCGTGCGTCCTCCGGACCTGCGCGACCACGAGGCCAGGATCGCCGACATCGTGAAGCGCAAGGACGCGGCGATCCACGCCCAGAAGTTCGAGGAGGCGGCGGCGTTGCGCGACGAGGAGAAGAAGACGCGCGAGGAGCTCGAACGCATCGTCAAGGTCTGGCGCGAGGAGCACGCCGAAAAGCCCCTTCCCGTCTCCGTCGACACGATCCTGGCGACCGTGGCGCGCATCTCGGGCGTGCCGATGGAGCGGATGAGCGAGGGCGAACTCGCCCGCCTGCTGAAACTCGAGGATACGCTGAACGGCGTGGTCATCGGGCAGGAGCCGGCCGTGCAGGCCGTGGCGCGCGCGCTGCGGCGTTCGCGCGCCGACCTCAAGGACCCCCGGCGCCCGATCGGGAGCTTCATCTTCCTCGGCCCGACCGGCGTGGGCAAGACCCTTCTGGCCAAGGCGATCGCCGAGCGGATGTTCGGCGACGAGAAGGCGCTGATCCAGATCGACATGTCCGAATACATGGAGAAGTTCAACGTCTCGCGCCTGATCGGCTCGCCCCCCGGCTATGTCGGACACGAAGAGGGCGGCCAGCTCACGGAACGGGTCCGCCGCCGCCCCTACAGCGTCGTGCTGTTCGACGAGGTGGAGAAGGCCCATCCCGACGTGATGCACATGATGCTGCAGATCCTGGAGGAGGGCAAACTCACCGACAGCCTCGGCCGCCAGGTCGACTTCCGCAACACGGTGGTCATCCTCACCTCCAACCTCGGCTTCGATTTCGCCCGCTCCAACAAGGGACTCGGTTTCTCCCGCGGCACCGAGGCGGACGATTTCGAGCGCCTCAAGAACCAACTGCTCGCCGAGGCGCGGATGGTCTTCAAGCCGGAACTGCTGAACCGCTTCGACGACATCATCGTCTTCCGCAAGCTGGAACGGGCCGACATCGAGCGGATCCTCAACCTCGAGCTCGAACGGGTGCGCCGGCGGCTGGCGGAGAAGCAGATCACCCTCGCCCTGGATGCCGACGCCATCGCCTTCCTGATCGACAAGGGCTACGACCCGGCGCTCGGCGCGCGCCCGCTGCGCCGCGCCATCGAGCGCTGTGTGGAGGACCCGCTGGCCGACGAGCTGCTCCGCTCGTCGTTCAAGCCCGGAACGGTCGCGGCCGAAGTCGATGCGGCCCGCACCGGGCTGCGCTTCCGCCAGATCGAACCACCGGCCGCGGGCTGACAAGGCGAAATTGTGCTGGCCATTCCGGTGCGGAAGCGGCATGATGAATCTGTCTAACGAATCAAATCGGAGGGACCGGATGGATAACGAACTGGAGGAAAAGGTTCGCGAGCTGGTCGCGACTCAATTGGGAATCAGCAGCGACCAAGTGACGTTCGACGCCAATCTGGTCAGCGACCTGGGCGCCGATTCGCTGGACGTCGTCGAGCTGGTCATGGCCATGGAAGACGAACTCGGCGTCGAAATTCCCGACGAGGACGCGCAGAAGCTCACCACGCTGAACGCGGTCATCGCCTACCTCAAAGAGAAGGGCGTGGGCTCCAAGCGCAACGGATGAAACGGGGAACCCTCCGCGCGGCCGACGGCCAGGCGTGGATCGAAGCCGTCCGCCGGACGACCACGCTCTGGGAACGCATGCGGGGGCTGCTCGGCCGCCCCCGGCCCGCGCCCGGCACCGCGCTGCTGATCGACCCCTGCCGCGCCGTCCATACCGTGGGGATGCGCTACCCGCTCGATCTGGTCTTCCTGGATGCGGAATGGCGCGTCGTGCGCCGCGTCCCGGGCGTCCGCCCCGGCCGCCTCTGCGTCGGCGGCGGCTGCCGCGCGCGGCGGGTGGTCGAGACCGCCGCCGGCTGGCTCCCTCCCGCGCGTGCCGCCGCCGGTACGCGTCTACGCTGGATCCCGGACGAGGCGTGATTCTGCCGGCGTCTACACCGGGCCCGCACCCACGCCGCTGCGGCGGATTTTGCCGCTGGCGGTCTTCTCCAGCGCCGGTACGCGGGTGAACGTCTTCGGGATCTTGTGGAGCGCCAGCCGCTCGCGGCAGAAGCCGAGCAAGGCGGCGTCATCGATGGCGGCCCCCTCCCGCAAGACGATCCGGGCGCAGGGGATCTGCCCGTATTCGGGGTGGGACTCGCCGTAGACGAGCGATTCGGCAATGGCCGGATGGCGGTTGAGCACCTCCTCGATCTCCTGCGGGAAGAGCTTCATCCCGGAAAAATTGATCACCGCCTTGCGCCGTCCGACCAGCCGCAGGCCGCCGTCCGCGGTCCACTCGCCGACATCCCCGGTGTGGAACCAGCCGTCGGGCTGGCAGACCGCCCGCGGCTGCCACGGCGAGAAATAGGCGTCGAACATCCCCTTGCCCCGGATGAGCACTTCGTCTTCCGCCCCCAGCCGCACCGTGTAGTCGGGCAGCGGCCGGCCCAGTCCGCCGTCGTGTGCCCCCCCGGGCGGACAATGGATGAACGGCAGGCCGACCTCGATGATGCCGTAGGCCTCGGTCAGGCGGAGCCCGAACCGCTCGTGGAACGCCCGCGCGATCGCCTCCGGGAGCTTCACGGCGGTCGAGATGGCGAGCCGCACCGACGCGAACCGGGCCGGCGTGAGCGCGTCGGCCAGCGTCAGCAGCCGGTAGTGGATCGGGCTGGCGTACAGCACCGTCACGGCGCGCCGCTGCAGCGTATCGGCCAGCGCGCCGGGCATGGGATCGCCGCAGAGCACGATCGTGGCGCCCCGGCGGAGGAACAGCAGGATCGTCACCACGAAATGGAAGCTCATCGAGAGGACCCAGCCGACCACGTCGTCCGACGTGATCCGCAGCCCCTTGTCGGCGGCGTCGGTCCGTTCGACGATCGCCTCGTGCGAGAGCACCACGCCCTTGCTGGCGCCGGTCGTCCCCGACGAGAAACGGATAAAGGCGGGACGGAGGACGGCGTACCCCTCGGGGATGGGGAGGCGCGCGCCGCGCGTCGTCAGCGCGAAACCGCGCGCCAGGTCGCCGCCCGCGCGCAGGGCGGCGCCGGCGGGCGCCGCGGCGCAGCCGGCTTCGGCCAGGACGTGGTGCACGTCCATCTTCTCCAGCAGCGCCCCGCGCTCGTCCGACATCAGGTTCGGCGCGAGCGGGATGACCGCCGCGTCGAGCGAGAGGATCGCCAGCGAGAGGACCACGTAGTCGATGCCGTCGGGACAGAGGAACGCCACGCGGTCGAGCGGGCGCACCCCGCGGTCCGCCAGTTCCCGCGCCCGCGCGGCGACCGCCGCCGCCAGTTCGCCGTTGGTGACGGCGCGCGCGCCCTCGACCAGCACGACCTTGCCGCGCAGCGCGGCCGTCTCGCGGAAAAGCGTCTCAACGATGTTCACGCGGTATTTCATCCGCTACCGCTGCGCGTAGAAATCCCGCAGCTTCTTCCCCAGGTTGTCGTCGAGCTTGTTGACGATGCGCGACCAGTGGCCCGAAGTGCCGCAGCCGTCGGTCCACGCAAGGATCTGCTGCCCGCCGCGATGGAGGGCGAGGCTGATGTCGAGGGCGGCGGCGCCGGCCCCGTAGCCGACCACGATCCGCGCCGCCGAGCTTCCCGGGTTGTACGAGACGTAGTGCACCACGAGCAAGTCGCGCCCGTCGCCCGCGGCGGCGGTCTCGGCCCGGTCGCCGACCATGCGCGCGTCCATGCCGTAGCGCGCGAGACGGCGCGGCAGCTCGCGCTTCATGTAGTCCCGCAGCTCCACGCGGAACTGGTACTGCTTGGCGCCCATCTCGGCCGGGTTGCCCTCTTCGATCAGCACGTCGAGCGGACGCCGCGGACCCGTCACCGCTCCCCCGTCGGCCGTGCGGCAGCCGACGACGCCGCACACCAGCGCCAGACACCCCAGAGCCAGAATCAGACGACGTTCCATATGGATGCTCCTTTCGATGAACAAATGGATAGAATCAAGTTAACGACAACGCCCACATTGTAGAACGCCCGCGGTGTCCCCGCCACCCAAATCGTGCACTAAAACGGGTGCGGGCGCATCCCCGTGCCGCTGACTTGGGAATGCGCGATGGCCAGCGCGTCAGCAGTAGCGCCGACACTGCGTGGCGGCGGCGGCGCGGCGGTGGCCGCCGTGCAACGTCGGCCCCACTTGGCTCATGCTCCGTCGCCAATGCGCCAGCGACAGACTCATGCACGTCGGTGAACGGGGATGCGCCCAACGGTTGCCCGGCGCATAGATGGGCTGCCCATTCCCCCGTTTGGGTTGCGGACCGGGTTGTCTGCAAAACCCGGATGCGGTATAGTACCCATAACGTTTCACACGAAGAGTGCGTATCAAGGCGCGAATGCATCCTGGTGAAAAAAGAGGATCGATCCCATGAACAAGAAATCGCCCGGCAAGCCGTCCAACGGATCGTACCTGAAGTACGGCCGCTTCGATGCGGACACCCGCGAATTCGTCATCCGCGACCCGCGCACGCCGGCGCCCTGGATCAACTATCTGATGGGCAGGGATCTGCAGGCCTTCATTTCCCAGGGCGCCGGGGGCACCGCCTGGTTCCGGGAGCCGGTTCACGGCCGCCTCACCCGCTACCGCTTCAACGGCCTGCCCGCCGATGCGCCCGGTTTTCACCTCTACATCCGGGACGGCAAGAGCCTCTGGAATCCCTCGTACTTCCCGGTCATGACCGAACTGGACCGCTACGAGTGCCGTCACGCGCCGGGGACGACGCGGTTTCTCTCCGCCAAGGATGGACTGAGCGCGGAGGTGCGGTACTTCATCCCGACCGACGACAACGTGATGATCTGGGACGCGATCCTGACCAACACCACCCGCGCAGCCAAGCGGATCAGCCTCTACACCTACATCGAGTTTTCGCTGCACGGCTTCTCCAAGGATACCGATGCCTTCCTTGTGTGCGGCAACCAGTACCGCGCCTTTTTCGACCGGGCCGCCAACGGCGTCGTCGTGGACTACTTCGCCTGGGAGTCGCCCTTCTTCGGCAAGAGCATCTTCGCCTCGACGCAGCCAGTGAAGCGCTACGATGTCGACCGCGACGTGTTCATCGGCAAGGGCCGAACCGAGGCTAACCCCATCGGTCTGGAAAAGGGACTCTCCGGATCGGAATTGCGCGACGGCGGACGCTATTCGTGCGGCGTTCTCGAAAACGAACTGGTGATCCCGCCGGGCGCCACCCGACGCATCGCGTATCTGCACGCGGTCAGCAGTCAGCTTGCCGCCAGCCGCCGGCTGGTCCGCAAGTACTCCGCGCCAGGGGCCGTTGACCGCGCCTATGTGCGTCTGCGGCGCCACTGGGAGACCACCCTCTCCGTTTCCAAGGTGGAGACACCGGATGCGGAACTCGACGCGATGCTGAACACCTGGTTCCCCTGCAACACCCGCGTCACGTTCAACATCGGCCGCTCGATCTCCGCGCGTCACACGGGGTCGGGCGACGCCTGGCGCTTCCGCGACTCGATGCAGGACACGATGCCCGCCGTCACCTATTTCCCGCGGGAGGCGCGCGCCAAGATCCTGAAACTCTACCGCACCATGATGGCCAGCGGCAAAACCGTCACCGGCGTGAATCCCCAGACCCTGCTGACGACCAATGCGGAATGGACCCGCATCGACGGCGCCCTCTGGGGCGTCTTCACCGTGTACCGCTACCTGGCCGAAACGGGCGATACCGCCATCCTCGACGAGGTGGTCCCCTACTACGACGCGGGGGAAGGAACCGTGCTCGACCATCTCCTGCGCGGGATGAAGTTCATCGGCGGGCATGACGGTCCCGACGGGCTGCCGCTGATTTTCAACGTCGACTGGAACGACATGCTGACGCTCTTCTCGTCGGCCTACCGCGATGTGCAGAGTGTGATGGTCGCCGAGCAGTTCATCTATGCCGCGCGGTTGCTGGACGAAATCCTGGAGTCGGCCGGGAGCCCGGACTTGCGTCCCTGGCTGAAGAAGAAGACCGCCCACTACACAGCCGTTCTGAACTCCGATGCCTGCTGGGATGGCGCGTGGTTCAAGCGGCTGCTGATGAAGGGAATGGTCATGGGCAGCCGGCGGAACCGCGAAGCGAAAATCTTCCTCAACGCCCAGTCCTGGGCCGTGATCGCCGGGACACTGGAACCGGAGAAGACGCGGCGCGCCATGGAGTCGGTCCGGACGCGCCTGGCGACAGCGAACGGCATCCGCCTCTTCGAACCGCCGTTCACGAAGATGCTCGACAACCGAACCCCCTTCCACTGCAACACGCCGGGAGCCGGCGAGAACGGCGGCATCTTCCTGCACGCCAACACCTGGGCGGTGATGGCCGAGTCGCTGCTCGGCAATGCGGAACAGGCCTGGACCTACTATCGCTCCATCCTCCCCTGCGCCCTCGCGGGGCGGGACGCGGACCGCTACGCCAACGAACCCTACGTCTTTTCGTCGTGGGTCTACGGGCCGGATCACGAACGGTTCGGCAACGGCCAGCTCTCCTGGCTGACCGGCGGCGCTTCCTGGATGCACACGATCGGTCTGGAATATATCCTCGGCGTGCGGCCGACGCTGAAGGGAATCGTGTTCCGCCCGTGTGTTCCCGGAAACTGGAAGACCTACTCCCTGCACCGCCGCCTGCGGGGTTGCCGCTACGACGTCACGGTCGTGAATCCGCACGGCCTGACAAGCGGCGCGGTCTCGATCACGGCCGACGGAAAGCCAGTTCCGGGCGACACCCTCCCCTACGCCACCGGCAAGGTCTGCCGCGTCACGGTTTCGCTTGTTCCCTGAACGCGCATGCTCACCGCTTCATCTCCTCCAGCCGCCGACGGTACTTCGCCGCCTTCTCCTGGTCGCCGGCCTGCTCCCAGGTCTTGACCAGCATGGCGACGGCCTCGGGCTTCAGTTCGTCGTAGCCGTAGAGGATGTCGACCTTGAGAAACGCCTTGGCCGCCTCGTCGAACGTCCCCATCGCCAGCCAGGCGTAGCCCTGACCCAGAACCGCCTGCGCCGCCTCGACCGTCTCGGTCAGCTTGACCACCTCGCCGTAGGCCTCGATCGCGTCCTTGTTCGCGCCCGCCTCGCGGTAGGCGTGGCCCAGGCCGAGCCAAGCCTGCATTTTGATCGTCGCATCGGCAGGGTTCTGCAGCACCGCGCGGTAGGCGGCGACCGCCTCCTGCGCCTGTTTCCCGAGGCGGAGGCATTCGGCGCGGCCGAAGGCCGCCCGCTCCGCGAACGCCCCCGCGGGAACGGCCGCGTAGGCCGCCGCCGCCGCCTGCCAGGCGCCGCCCTCCTGCAGGAGCCGCCCCTCGCGGTAGCGGGCCTCCCCCGCCAACTCGCTTTCCGGACACTCCGCCGCCAGGCGGCGGAAGGCGGCGCACGCGGCATCCCGCTTCTCCAGCCGCTCGCAGGCCCAGCCAAGTTTGTAAAGCACCTTGTCGGTGAACGTCACCCCTGCCGCCAGCGCCGCCTCGTAGGCGGCGGCGGCGCGGTCGAAGGCGTCCTCGCCATACGCGATTTCGCCCATGCGGAAATGGGCGTCCCCGGCCAGCGGATGAGCGGGAAAGCGCCGGATCAACTCGGCGAACCGCGGCGACGCCTCGGCCGTCTTCTTCTGTTCGAGCAGCGACCAGGCGAGGTCGTAGAGCGCCGCCGCGGCGAAGGCGCTTTCGGGACGGGTCTGGACCAGATCGGCAAACGCCGCCTCGGTGGCGGCGAAGCCGTTGGCGCGCGCCAGGGCGGCGGCGCGGCGGTAGGCGGCCTCGTCGGCCAGCGCGCCCGCCGCGGTGTGCTTCAGAAACGCCTCGTAGTCGGCGGCGGCGCGCGCCGCCTCGCCGGCGTCGTCCCGCGACCGCGCCGCCCAGAAACGCGCCTCGCCCGTCGGGTCGTCGGCGGCGAGTTCATCGAAAAGCACCGCCGCCTCGGCCGGTTTCTCCAGTTTGCGCAGCGCCCAGGCGCGCCCCGACTTGGCGGCGCGCGCAACGGCGGCGTCGCCACCCGCCGCGCGGCCGTAGGCATCGAGCGCCTCCTGCGGCCGCCCGAGTTCGAGGAGCGCCTCGCCGATGTAGAGCCAGGCGAAGGGGAGGCGCGCGGCGGCGGCCGGGAGACTGCCGAAGCTTTTTACAAACGCCTCTCCACGCGCCAGCGCCTCGGCGTAGCGCTTGGCGCGGTGGTCGAGGCGGACCCGCTCCAGCTCGGCGCGCAACCCGGCGTCGCTCTGCGGTGCCAGCTCCACAGCCCGTGCGAAGGCCCGCGCCGCCCCCTCTGCGTCGTCCAGCGCGTCGGCGCAGCGGCCGGCCATGAAGGCCGCCTCGGGCGCCTGTTCCGCCTTGGGGAAGGCGGCGGCGACCCGGTTGAAGAAGGGCGCCGCCCGTGCCGGCTCCTTGAGCTGCCAGCACGACCACCCCGCCTTGTAGGCGGCGTCGGCTGCCAACGCGTGGTCGCCGTGGTCCTTGAGAAAGGCTTCGAAGGCCGGAACCGCCTCGGCGAACCGTTCGCGGCGGTAGCGGTACTCGCCCACCAGGAACGACACGGCCGCGACCTGGCTGTGTTGCGGATGGGCGGCGACGAAGGCGGCTGCGGCCGTCTCGGCGGCGGCGAGATCGCCCGCCTTTTCAAGCGCCAGCACGTGGCCGGCCGCGGCGTCGCCGGCCCGCGCGTGCCCGGGGTGGTCGCGGCCGACCGCCGCATAGCACGCCGCCGCCTCCTTGGCACGGCCGCGGGCGAGTTCCGCCTCGGCCTGCAGCATCCAGGCGTCGGCCGAGAGGTCGGCGGGGAGGCCGCCGCCGGCGCGCAGTTTCTCCAGGACGGCGCACGCCTCTTCGCGGCGTTCCAGCCTGACCAGCGCCGCGGCCCGCCAATAGGGGGCGCTGTGCGCCAGCCCGGGATCGCCCGCTTCGGCACAGGCGGCGAAATCGCCTTCGGCGGCGGCGAACTGCCCGGCGGCAAAGGCGGCATTGCCGGCGTTGAAGCGGAGCGCCGCGGCCTGCCGCTCGCCGCCGAAGGCCGCCGCCGCCTCGCGGAACGCCGGCGCCGCGGCATCGGTACGGCCGGCGTCGTAGAGGCACCACGCCTTGCCTGCAAGCGCCGCCGGACGATGGGGCGAAGCGGTCAGCGCCGCGACCGCCTCGTAGTCGGCGCGCGCCTCGTCGTAGCGCTTCAGGCGGTAGCGGCTGTCGCCCCGCTTGAGGCGGCACTCGTCGTCCAGCGCATGGCCGGCGAAGCGGTCGAGGAAGGTTGTGAAGAAGCGCTCCGCCGCTGCGTGGTCCTCGGCCTTGAAGGCGGCCCATCCCTGCCCGTTCAGCGCCTGCGCCGCGTATTTGCCGTCGGGAAAGCGCTGGAGCAGGGCGGCGTAGCCGGTGCCGGCGCCCGGCCAGTCGCCAGCCTGGTAGAGGGCTTCGGCACGGCCGAACAGGGCGGGCTCGGCGAGGGCGCCGGTGGCGTCGCCGGCGGCGGCCGCCGCGTAGGCGGCCGCCGCCCGTTTGGGGTCATCGCCGAGAACCAGGCCGGCCAGCAGGTAGTTCGCCCGCGGGGCGCGCTCCGACTTCGGATAATTCGCCACCACCCGCTCGAACGCCTCGACCGCCCCCTTGGCATCCTTCGCCTGCTGCAGCGCCTCGCCCAGGCGGAACCAGGCGACGTCGGCCTGCGCGAAGCCGGGATGCGCCTGCAGCAGCTTGCGGAACTCGTCCGCCGCCAGCTCCGGTTCGTCCTTGATCAGGAGCCCCGTCGCAAAATTGAATTGATCCGCCGCCTCGTCGGCACGGCAGACAACCGCCGCACACAGGCAGAGAAACACTCCGAATCGCAGTATCCGCATGACCGCGCCTCTCCCCTTCCGCTTCCAGGTACCGGCAACACCCGGCCCGCACAGGCGTAGCACCGGCATCCTGCCCGTGGTTCATGGGCGGGACGCCCATGCCACGAGGGGTAATTCAGGAGCCCCACGCCTCCGCTGGTTTACACAAGCATGAAGTATACCATGCAGGCACTCCGGACGCATCCCCGTTTCACCATCATCGGAACCGCCGTGCGCCCCCGCGGAACATTACGCCGCGAAGGCGAACGTGCGTTGCCCATTCAGACGCGAGCCGCGGTCATCCGTGATGCAGCAGGCGGGCGCGGATGTTCGCCATGAGCGCGTCGGCGCTCTCTTCGGACAGAATCCCCTCGATGTAGGAGAGAACGATGTGGTAGCCGCCGCCGCTCTGGTCCAGAATCAGGCCGACGCCGGGAGGGGTCGGGATGATGGGAAAGTGGATGCGGTCGCGGACCGGACACCCCAGAACCGCCGGCTCCGTGATCGCCGATGTGCCCAGTCCGGTGAAGCCGAAGGAAGAGAGCCGGTTGCGGTAAAAGCGCATCAGGAAACGCCAGTACCAGCGTGCCGGCAGAATCCGCATCAGCAGGTTGCCGTCCTCGATGGCGGCGGGGATCCCTTCGCGCCCCTGGCGGATCAGTTGCTCGCGCAGGGAGACCGCCAGCGTGTCGCGGTCGGTTGCCGCCTCGATGGGAAACTGGAAGTAGAGAAAGGAGAGGTCGTTGAAGAAGAGCCGGCGGCGCGGGGCCTGCGTCCGCGTCCGGGCAGTCGAAACCGAGACGACGAAGTTGCAGGGGCCGGCCGCCTGTGCGCGGAAGACGGGGCGGAAGACGGCGGCCGCCGTGGCCAGCAGGTAGGGGGTAAGCATCAGGTAGCCCGCCACGGCGAACGCCCGCTCGCGGATCCGCTGCGCCTCTTCGGGGGTGAAGCATTCCACGCGGAAACGGAATGGACGATGGATCGCGTCGGGGGGCAGTGGAAGCCAGCAGGTGTCGCCCCGGGCCAGCGAGCGCATCATGCGGTTGACTTTCTGTCCGCTTGTGAACTTTTCCTTCCAGCGGTCCAGTTCCGCCGATGCCGTCGGATGCGGCGGCGGAAACTCGGTGGCGTCGGCGCGGCCGTTGGTCTGGCGGAGAAACAAATTGATGAATGCCTCGCCGCCCGCGGCGTCGAAGAGTCTGTGGTCAAAGCTGAAGACCAGGACGCAGTGCGTGTTGCCGACGCGCACACTGTCGAACGCCGCGGTCCAGCGCAAGCGGGCCGCGTGGCGGTTGGTCAGTGTCTCGATGTGGCGCACCACCGTCTGCCGCGACGCGTCAGCAGGCAGGGAACTGCGCCCGATGCGGACGGGCTGGCAGAAGTCGGGCGCGGGAGGCGTCCGCCAGTAGGGGGCGAGGCACCAGCACCGCGCGGGGGCGCCCCACAGCACCGGAAACCGCGCGCAGAAGGTTTTGAACGACGCTTCGAGGCGCTCGCCGTCGGGGATGCCGTCCAGAAAGACCGCGATCTGGAACATGCACTTGCGGCCCGTCAGACCGACGGTCCCCTGGTTGAGGGCGGCGATGCACCAGTCGGCGCCGCCCAGATAGCGCTTGCGGGGCGAACTCGGAATCTTCATTTGTTCTCGGCTTGGGCGATTCGTTCCGCCAACACGTCGAGCGAGGCGAAATCGCTTTGGGCCAGTCCCGATGTCATCAGGGAGAGGTTGAACTGCTTCTCAATGAAAACCAGGAGGTCGACGAACCCCATCGAGTCGAGGCCGAGCAGGTGCAGCGGCTGGTCAGTCGCGATCCGGTCGGCGGCATTGCCGGTCAGGAGCGCCACGCGGTCCTTCAGTGTTTCCATGACTTCGTCTGTTTTCACAGCCATACGTGCCTATTTCCTCACATGTGTTACGTGCCGTGGGGCCTGGCGCCGTCGCCGAAGTGGATCACCCGCTGTCGCGTGCCGCATGCCGCGACCACGTCGATGCCTCCCGGAGGCAACACGGCGCCGCCGGGAAGCAGCCCTTCGCGCCGCAGCAGCCACGCGGCTGCAAGATGGAAGGCGCCGCCGATGCGGGTGGCGCCCCAGAGGTGGGTGAAGGTGCGGGTCCGCGCGTCTGCGCCGCCCCGGTCTTCACGCCCCAGGGCGCATGCATCGGCCAGCCGCAAGACGGCCCCGGAACGCGGCTCCGTTCCGACCGAGACCGGGACTCCCCCATCGCGGGCCAGGCGGAAAAAGACGGCGCCTTCGCCCAATACCGGCAGGGGCTGCGGCCATTTGCGGCGGACGACGTGGGCGAGCACTTCCGACAGCTCGTCGGCGGCGCCGACGAGCACCGTGTCGCAGCGTCCGCCCCGCAGCCAGCACCCGGCCAGCGTCAATGCCTCCTCGAACGGGAACGCGAGGTCGGAGAGGTTCAGCACCGGCCCCCGCGCGCCGACCGCCGTGGTGATCATCGAGGCCGCCGCCGCATGCACCGATTGCGAAAACACCGTGGGCGAGGTTTTCGCCTCGCCGTAGTCGAGCAGGTCGTTGACATAGCGGAAGACCGTGGCGTGCGGTCCCAGCGCCGTCGACAGGATGATCCCGACGCGCCGCGGATCGGCGTCGCAGCCGTGCCATGCCTCCAGTGCCGCCGCCAGGGACATTTTGCAGAAACGGTCGGCCCGGCGCGCTGGCGCCAGGGCGGGATTTCCCGCCAGCGCGGACGCCGGGACCGCCAGCACGGGGACCCCCTCCCTAACCGTCGGCGTCGGCGTCGGCGGGGCGTCGGCGGCGAGGGCCGCCCGCAGGGCTGCGAGTCCCGCGCCACCGTTGAAGACGATGCCGAGGTCCGCGAGGGTCATGACGCCCCTCCCGCGCGGGCGAGCACCAGGGCAGCGTTGTTGCCGCCGAAGGCGAGTGCGGTGGAGAGGGCGAAGGGACGCGAAACCGGGGTCGCCGCGGTGAGCGGCGCGAACGGGATTGCGGCGTCGCGCGTGGCGAAACCAACGTTGGCGGGCACCCGGCCGTGCCGCAGGGCCAGCGCCGTGAAGACCGTCTCGATGCCCCCCGCCGCGCCCAGCGCATGGCCGGTGTAGCCCTTGGTCGAGGCGACGCGGACGCCTTCGCCGAAGAGGCGCGCCAGCACGGCGCCCTCGATGCGGTCGTTGTCGGGCGTCGCCGTGCCGTGGGCATTGACGAAGTCGACGGCGTCCGGGTCGATGCCGGCGTCGGCGAGCGCGCCGCGGATGGCGCATTCCAAGCCGCGCCCCTCGGGGTGCGGCGCGGTCAGGTGGTGGCCGTCGGCGGCGCTGCCGAATCCCGCCGCCAGCAGCGCCACCGGACGGCCGCGCCGCAAGGCCGACTCCTCCCGCTCCAACACGGCGATTCCCGCCCCTTCGCCGAGAGTAAGCCCCTGACGGTCGCGGTCGAACGGGCGGCACGGTTCGGGACTGGTGAGCCCGAGGGCGAAAAAGCCGCTGACGGGAATCGCGCTCAGTTCGTCCGCGCCGCCCGCC
>CAYVKQ010000018.1:0-20214 GCA_964451945.1 uncultured Lentisphaerales bacterium | reverse complement strand
TCCGCACCTTCCCTGACCGCATATTCCATGTGCACATGAAGGACGCCTGGTGGGGCCACGGCGACGGCACCGTGGGCGTCTTCGGCGGCCATACCGAATTTGCCGATCCCCGCCGCTACTGGGACTTCCGTTCGCCCGGCCACGGCGACATCCGCTTCGAGGATATCATCGTGGCGCTGAACGACATCAACTACACCGGGCCGCTCTCGGTCGAGTGGGAGGACTCCCGCATGGACCGCATCCACGGCGCCCGCGAGTCGGCGGCGTTCGTCCGCAAGGCCGATTTCGCCCGCAGCGCGATCGCCTTCGACGGCCAGTTCGCGCGGGACTGATCCGCATGTCCGTCCTCAAGACCGTTGTGGCGGGGCACGTCTGCCTGGACATCATTCCGCAGTTCCTGCGGTCGGCGTCCCGGCTGGACGAATTGGTCGTCCCCGGCAAGCTGGTCGACATGGGCCCCGCGGTGATCGCCACCGGCGGGGCCGTCGCCAACACCGGACTGGCCCTCCACCGTCTCGGCCTGCCCGTCTCGCTGATGGGCAAGGTCGGCGACGACCCCTTCGGCCGCGCCATCCTCGACGTTTTCCGCGCGCACGACCCCGCGCTGGTCGGCGCCATGATCGTCGATCCGGCGGCCGCCTCCTCCTACACGGTCGTCCTCAACCCGCCGGGGATCGACCGCTGCTTCCTCCACTGTCCCGGCGCCAACGACACCTTCGCCGCCAACGACGTGCGGCCCGACTGCCTGGAGGGCGCGGGACTGTTCCATTTCGGCTACCCGCCCCTGATGCGGCGGATGTACACCGTGCCGGGCGAGGTGGGATGCCTTTTCCGCATTGCGAAAGAGGCGGGCGCGACCACCTCGCTCGATCTCGCGCTGCCCGATCCCGCCTCGCCGGCCGGGCGCGCCGACTGGCGCGCGATCCTCGAGGAGGCGCTGCCGGCGGTCGACCTGTTCGAGCCGAGCCTCGACGAGATCGTCTACATGCTCGACCCGCCCGAAGGCGAGCGGGTGCGCCGCCGCGACGCCGAGGGGGTGGCGCTGGGCGGACTCACCCCCGCGGCCGTGCGCGGCGTGGCCGAGCGGCTGATCGGCATGGGTGCGGCGGCGGTGATGATCAAGCTCGGCAACCAGGGCGCCTATCTCCGGGTCACCGCCGACGCCGGCCGCCTGGCGCGCACCGGCGCCGCCGCCGCGACGCTGCAAACCTGGGCCGGCGCCGATTTCCACGCGCCCTGCTTCGACGCCCGCGTTGCAGGCACGACCGGTTCGGGCGACTGCACGATCGCCGGTCTGCTGGCGTCGCTGGCGCAGGGACTCGGCGCGGCCGAGGCGGTGCGGATGGCGGTGGCGGTCGGCTCGGCGAGCGTCGAGCGGCCCGACGCCACCAGCGGCGTCCCCGCATGGGCGGCGCTGACGGCCCGCGTCGCCGGCGGCTGGGCGCGCGAACGGCCCAAGGTCGTCTTTGCGCACACGGCGTAAACGGTACGAAATCAGGAGCAATGGTGTCCAAGCTTTACCTTCATTTCGGGGCGGGAAACATCGGCCGGTCGCTGGCCGGCGCGTTGTTCTCCCAGGCGGGGTACGAGGTGCTGTTCGCCGATGCGGCACCGGAACTGGTGCGGGCGCTGCACGAACGGCGGCGCTACCGGGTCGTGGTCAAGGACACCCTGCCGCCCGGCGCGCCCGGCGCCTACTGGGTCGAGCGGGTCGACGCGGTCTCGGCGCTCGACGCCGAGGCGGTCGCCGCCGCCGTGGCGCGAGCCGACGTGATCGGCACCGCCGTCGGCGCCAAGGTCCTGCCGATCGTCCTGCGCTCCCTCGCCGCCGGTCTGGCGCGCCGCGCGGCGCCCGTTTCGATCCTCTTCTGCGAAAACCTCCACGGCGCGGCGGCGCTGGCGCGGCGCGAGCTGACGGCGGCGCTGCCGCCCGGCTTCCCGCTGGACGAGCGCGTGGGCCTGGTCGAGACCAGCATCGGCAAAATGGTGCCGCTGATGCCCGCCGAGGTCCGCACCCGCGACCCGCTCGAAGTGTGGTGCGAAGCCTACAACCGGATCATCGCCGACCGCGCCGGCTTCGTCGGCCCCGTCCCCGTGGTCCCCGGCCTCGAACTGAAGGGATGCTTCGCCGCCTATGTCGACCGCAAACTCTACATCCACAACCTCGGCCACGCCACCTGCGCCTGCCACGGCCACCTGCGCGGCCACACCTATCTGTGGCAGGCGATCGGCGACCCGGCGGTGGCGGCCGAGGCGCGGGCGGTGATGGAGGAGACGGCGCGGGCGCTCATCCGCCGCTATCCCGGCGAGTTCGACGCGGCAGGCCAGCAGGCCCACGTCGACGACCTCGTCCGCCGCTTCGGCAACCGCGCCCTCGGCGACACGGTCTTCCGCGTCGGACGCGACCTGCCGCGCAAACTGGCGCCGGGCGACCGCTTCATCGGCGGCCTGCGCCTCGTCGCCGAGGCCGGCGGCGACCTGGCGCCGCTCTGCCGCGCCGTCGCGGCGGCGCTCCGCTTCCGCGCCACGGACGAGGCGGGGCAGCCCTTCGCGGCCGATACCGCCTTTCTGGAGCGCGTCGCCCGCGAAGGCGCGGCGCGGGTCCTCGCCGACCATTGCGGTCTGGAGCCCGACCTCGCCGCGCGCATCGCGGCGCTGGCGCAGTGATATTGCGGAGAACAGCGGGGCGCTACATGGCTGCGAGACAGGCGGGACGCGCGGAGAGCTGGCCGGACGCGGCGGACTACGGCGACGACAGCGTGACACTGCACGCCCGTGCCGCCGACGCCCCCGACACGGCCGCCCTGCCGGTGCGGACCGACGTCGCGGCCGACCCGCACGTCGCCCGCTTCCTGGCCCACCTTGCGGCCGAGCGGAACGTTTCGGCGCACACGGTCTCGGGCTATCTCCAGGATATCGGCCAGTTCGCCGCCTTTCTTCAGCCCGACCCGTCGCACGCCCGCTGTGCGTGGACCGCCGCCGACCGCGCGCGGGCGCGCCAGTTCCTGGTGGCGTTCCACCGCGAAGGGTGCGCGCCGGCGACAACCCGCCGCAAACTGGCGGCGCTGCGCACGTTCTACCGCTATCTCATCCGCGAGGGAGCCGCGGCACGCAACCCCTTCGCCGGCTTGCGCGGGCCGCGGCTGGCGCGGACCCTGCCGGTGGTGCTGAACGAGCGGCACGTCGAGGCGCTGCTGGCCGCGCCCGGCCGCGAGCTCGAGGCGCTCCAGGCGGCGCCGGGCGGCGGACTGGCGCCCGACGCCGCCTACGCGCGGCTGCGCGACGCGGCGCTGCTGGAAACGCTCTACAGCACGGGCGCGCGCGTCGCCGAGGCGGCCGGTCTGCGCCTCGACCGCATCGAACTCGACAGCGGCGTGGCACGGGTGCTCGGCAAGGGGCGCAAGGAGCGGTTGTGCGTCCTGGGGCGGCCCGCCGCGGCGGCGCTGCGGCGGGCGCTCGAGGCGGCCGACCGGCTGTGGCCCGGGGCGGCCGCGCGCGACGGCGTGCTGTTCCGCAACCTGCAAGGGGGCCCGCTCACCCCGCGGTCCATCGAACGCAACCTGAAGCACTGGCTGGCCGCGGCCGGCCTTCCCGGGACGATCACGCCGCACAAGCTGCGCCACTCGTTCGCCACCCACCTGCTCAACGCCGGGGCCGACCTGCGCAGCGTGCAGGAGCTGCTGGGCCACGCGAGCCTCTCGACCACGCAGATCTACACCCACGTCTCGATCGAGCGCCTGAAAGAGGTCTACCGCCGCGCCCACCCGCGCGCCCGGAGCGTCGATCCTCGGCCGGGCCGGGGGGGGGCGGACGCCCCGTGCGCGCGCGCGCAAGACAAAGGGGATACCGCATGACGGACACGCGCTGCACGATCGAAAGCGCGGTGGAAACGGCCCTGATAACCGAAGCCGCCATCCGCTCGGCTTCTTCCGGACGCCTCGAAAAGGTGGATCCCCTCCGCCCGGGGAACCTTCCATAGGCTCGGTCCGGGCGCATCTATGCGCCGCGGCTGTCGCGGCTTGACGACCACCGCCCGATCTGCCACAGTAGCGCCGACGTCCGACGCGGGCGTTGGCGTCCGGCAAACCGACAACAAGAAAGCGATGCAGCCTCTTTCCATCCTGTGTGCGGCTCCCTCGCGCGTGGCCGCGGGCGAGCCGTTCGCCCTCAAGGTCAAACTCCGCGGCGCGGCCCGCGCCATTCCCTGCACCGGGAGTTTCGGCGACCGCAAGCCGGCGCTGCGCAGTCCGTTCAATCTCAACGTGGCGCGGCAGATCCAGTATCACGACAACGCCCTGCCGGAGTGGCGCGGCCGCCTCGCCGTCACCGCCGACCCGGCCCTCGCGGCGCCGCGCGAGCTCGTCTTCGACGGCCGCAGCCAGGGGGTCTTCCCCGGCGACACGCGGCCGATCCGCGTCTTTGACGGGTTCGCACTGCGGACGCCGGGGTTCCATTTCATCCGCGTCACCGACCCCGATTCGGGCGTCACGGCCCTCTCCAACCCGGTTTTCGTGACCGCGGATCAACCGGAATTCCGCCTCTTCTGGGGCGACCCGCACTGGCAGACGATCTTCAGCGACGGCATCCGCTGCCCCGAGGAGCTCTACGCCTTCGCCCGCGACGAGAGCTTTCTCGACTTCGGCGCCGTCACCGACCACATGGAGGCGGTGACCGACCTGCAATGGGGCTACTTCCAGGCGGTCGCCAATGCCTACAACGCGCCGGGGCGCTTCGTCACGCTGATCGGCCAGGAGTGGACCCACCACGACCCGGCCCGCGGCGCTCCCGGCCACCGCAACGTCTACTACCGCGGCGCCGGCGGCCCCGCGCTGCGCAGCACCGATCCCGGCTGCGACACCCTCGCCAAGCTGTGGCGGTGCCTCGACGCGCTCGAGGGAATCGAGGCGCTCGCCATCCCCCACCACCCGGCCAACGTCGTCATGGGCGTCGACTGGGAGCAGGGATGGAATCCCCGCTACGAGAAGGCGGTCGAGATCCACTCCGTCTGGGGTTGCAGCGAGAAGCACCGCGACGACGGCAACACCATGCCGATCGCCCACAGCAAGGGCGAACAGCGCGGCCGCCACGTGGTCGACGCGCTGCGGCGCGGCTACCATCTGGGGTTCGTCGGCGGCGGCGACATCCACGACGGACGTCCCGGCGACCCGCTCTATGACGCGAGCTATCCGCCGCACGCCGACCGCTTCTGGTCCGCGGGCTTCACCGCGGTCCGCGCGCCGGCGCTTACCCGCGAGGCGGTCTTCGACGCCATCCGCGATCACCGCACCTACGCCGCCACGCAGAGCCGCATCTACCTCGATGCCGGTTTCCAGCGAATCGCGGACGGCTTCCGCGTCACCCTGCGGGCCGCCTCGGAAGAGACGATCGCCGCGGTGGCGCTGGTCGCCGGCGGCGCCGACGTGCGGACGCTGCGGCCCGACCGCGACGAACGGGTCGTCCGCGCCGACGACATCGCGCTGGACCTCCCGCCCGGATCCTTCTGCTACGCGCGGGTCACCACGGGACAGGGAAACATGGCGTGGTCCAGCCCGTGCTGGACGTGACGCCACCGCGCCGCGCCGCCCGCGGAGACACCGGAGATGGGGAGTGCCGGCCATTCTGAAAGGAGAAAACAATGAAGAAAAAAATCCGTTTGGCGATCGCCGGGGCGGGATCCCGCGGCGTCGACAGCTACGCGCCGCACGCGGCGTCGAGTCCGTACGAGGTGACGTTCACGGCGGTGGCCGAGCCGCGCGCCGCCTGGCGCGAAAAGGCGGTGCGCCAGCTCAAGATCCCGCCGCAGAACGTCTTCACTTCGTGGGAGGAACTGGCGGCGCAGCCGCAGCTGGCCGACGGCGTGCTGGTGACGATGCAGGACCAGATGCACGCCGAGCCGGCGCAGGCCTTCATGCGCAAGGGGTACCACGTGATGCTGGAGAAGCCGATGGCGGTGACCGAGGCCGATTGCCGCGCCATCGTGGCGACGCGGCGCGAAACCGGCCGCTTCCTGGTGGTGTGCCATGTGATGCGCTACGCACTCTACGCCCAGGCGATGAAGCAGCTACTCGACCGCGGCCTGGTCGGCGAGATTCTCAACGTGCAGCACGTCGAGCCGGTCGGCTACTGGCATTTCGCGCACTCCTTCGTCCGCGGCAACTGGCGCAACGAGGCGCTCTCCGCGCCGATGCTGCTGGCGAAGTGCTGCCATGACCTGGACATCCTGCGCCACTGGATCGGGCGGCCCTGCCGCAGCGTCTCGTCGTTCGGCAGCCTGCAGCACTTCCGCCCCGCGTGCCGTCCGGCGGGCGCCGCCGACCGCTGTCTCGACTGTCCGCAGCCCGTCGAGTCGGAGTGCCCCTACTCGGCGGTGAAGATCTATCTGCGCGACCTCCGCGGCAGCAGCACCTGGCCCAACAACGTGCTGACGCTCGACACGTCGCCGGCGGGAATCGCGGCGGCGTTGCGCGACGGCCCCTACGGCCGCTGCGTCTATGCCTGCGACAACGATGTTGTCGACCACCAAGTCGTCAACATGCTCTTCGAAGGCGGCATCACTGCCGGGCTGACGATGGCCGCGACCACCGTGATGCAGCCCCGCGAGACATGGGTGATGGGGACCAAAGGCCAGCTCCGCAGCAGCGACATGGCGACGATCCGGCATGTCGACTTCGTCAACAACCGCGAGACGACATATCATGCCAAGGATTTCGGATCGGCCGAGAACGCCGTCGGCCACGCCGGCGACGCGAAGATCCTGCACAACTTCATCGCGGCGATCGCGGAGAACAACCCCGACGTCCTGCTCACCACGCCCGAGATCTCGCTTGAAAGCCACCTGATGGCCTTCGCCGCGGAACGTTCGCGCAAGCAAGGCACGGTGGAGGCGATCGTCCTGTAACAGGCCCGTCGCGGGTCCGCGCCGGGCACCGCTACGCAAAGCGGCAGCGCACGCCGTCGGTGGCGCCGGGGGGAAGCGGGAACTCCACCTGCAGCGTCCCCTCCCGCATCACCGGAACGAGCGCGCGGCCGTCGCGCAGCGAGACGCCCGTGCCGGGCGGAGTGCCGGCCGGGAGCACGGTCCGCGCCAGTTCCAGCCGGGCGGTCACTGGGGCGTCCGTCCGGTTGTGCGCCACGAGCAGGACGTCGCCGCCGGCCCGGTGCCAGTGGGCGCGCAGGCGCGCGGCGTCGAAGGAAAGGCCGGCCGTATCCATGTAGCGTCCATGCAGCAACAGGTCGGCGTGCGGCGCGAGCACCGCGAGGAGGGCAGCCGGTGCCTTGCACCAGAACGGTACGCCTCCCAGAAAGGGATCTGCGGGCCAGAGCAGCATTGCTTTCGCCCGCGGCCGTCCGGATCGCCCAGTGCTTGTTCCGGTGATAGAGGGCGCTGTTCACATTGCAGAGATGGGCGTTGAGATAGTAGCAGAGTGACATCCCCTCCCGGCGGGCGAAGGCCGCCATGCGTTTCATCTCCTCCTTGCCGCCCATCCGCTCGGTGGGGAGGTATTCGGGGAAGTCGGTGTCGTGTCCGCGGTCGTGCCACCCGACCAGGTGGACGCCTTGGTACCCCTGTGCCTTCGCTTCCCGGATGTGCGCGATGGCGCCGGCGTACGAGCCGGTCTCCATCTCTTTGCGGATATCGGGGAGCGCGGGGTCGTCCACGGGGCGGGCGCGGACGACGACCGAGCGCGTGGGCGTCATTTCGGCAACCAGGCGCGAGAGCTTCGGTCTGCGGCACCACGATTCGAACCAGTCGCGGTAGCGGTCGGCGGCGGCGTGCCACGTGCCGTCGTAGGTCGCCAGGACGACCGGCGCGAGCATCTCTGTCCCGCCCGCCTCCGTGAAGCAGTACTGCACTGTGTCCAGGGCGCGGCGTGGGCCGCCGAGGATCAGGTTCTTGTGCCGGATGGTTTCGTCGAAACAGAAGAGGGCCCAGCCGGCGGCACCGGTGTTGCAGGTCAGGAACTGCGACGACAGGGGGACCGGGTAGGTGTAGCGCGCGGTCCGTTCGCGGAAGGCGTGGAACGGCTGCGCCGCCCGCCGGCCGCTCACGTTGGGCACGTAGAGCGTGTCGCCGCCGCGGTCGCGGAACCCCTCGATCCGCGGCGCAGCGACCGCGGCCACGACGCCGGCGTCGTCGTTGCGGACCGTAACGCGGAAGCGGAATTCGCGGCGGTCCGCGGTGATTTCGATCCGGACGCGGACGGCCTTGCCGCCGAAGGTGTCGGCGGCCACGCACACCCCGCCGGGGATCTCCGACACGGTTGGGTTGTCCGGAGCCAGTTCCTGCCACGCGGTGGCCTGCCACATCGAGGCGGCCTCCGCGTACCAGACGCTCGCCAGCGGCGCGGCGGCGGTTGTTTCCAGGTATTCGGTTTCCCCGTGACATAGCCGCACGATCTCCCCGCGCGCCGAGATCTCGAGCCGTCCCCGTTCGGTGCAAAGCGCAAACATTCGCCCCTCCCTCGAAGAATGCCACCAACGATACAGAATGGGGAGGGGACCGTCAATGTCCTGAGCGAGGACCGGGCGACCCGAAACTGCGAGAGTTGGCGACGGCCCTGTCGCATCGCCATGCGCCCGGCCTTGCGCAGACGGCTCGCGGGGACGCTCGCCCTCCAGACCGGCCATCACCCGCTGCTTGGTATTTCGAAATGGAGGGCGAGCGTCCCCGCGAGCCGCAGGAGCAAGGAGATGCGCATGAAAGGGCGACATCGGCCACGCCAACTCCCGCAGAACAGGGGGCGATCGGGTCGGTTGACAGCGCCCCCGCCTGACGCTAACATGCGCACATACCTGATTGGAGTGTCCATGAATCTGTTCAACCGCGTGATCAAAGATCCGGCCGCCTATTGTTTTGATGTCGAAACCCTCGGCGAATGCAAAATCGACTCGCCCGCGCGCCAGCGCAAGTTTGTCGAAGTCGGGGCGCACGCCGTGATGGCCTACGAAGTCTCGCTGCTGGAGTCCGCCATGGAAAAACTGGGCGGCAGATTTCCGGCGTTCGAGATGGCGGGCCCCCACCGCAGAATTTTCCACGACCCCGCCTGGAGCCGCGCCGCGATCCTCACCGCCGGCGGACTCTGCCCCGGCCTGAACCATGTGATCAAGGGGCTGGTCGAGATTCTGGCGTTCGACTACGGCATCAAGATGATCTACGGCATCCGCTACGGCTACCGCGGCCTGATCCCCAAGTTCGGTCACGAGCCGATGATCCTGAACCCCGACACGGTTGACACGATCCACGAGGTGGGCGGCACGATCCTCGGCGCGTCGCGCGGCCAGCAGGACACCGGCGAGATCGTCGACACCCTGACCCGGATGAACATCAACCTCCTCTTCTGCATCGGCGGCGACGGGACGCTGCGCGCGTCGCGGGACGTCGCCGAAGAGTGCCGCAAGCGCCGCCTGGCCGTCAGTGTCGTGGGGATCCCCAAGACGATCGACAACGACCTCAACTTCGTCGGCCGCAGCTTCGGCTTCGAGACCGCCGTCGCCGAGACTACGCCGATCCTCCGCTCGGCGCACGTCGAAGCCAAGGGAACCTGCCACGGCATCGGGCTGGTCAAGCTCATGGGGCGCGACTCGGGCTACATCGCCGCCTACGCGACGATCGCCAACCCGATCGTCAATTTCTGCCTGATCCCCGAGATGGATTTCGAGATCGACGGGCCCGCCGGCCTGCTGGCGGCGCTGGAGCGGCGCTTCGATTCGGGCAAGGACCACGCCGTCATCGTCGTTGCCGAAGGGGCCGGCCAGCGGCTGATCAGCGACGAGCCGGAACGGCGCGACCCCTCGGGCAACCTGCTGAAGAAGGATATCGGCGAGTTTCTGAACCGGACCATCTCGGCGCATTTCAAGAAGATCGGGCGCGAGGTCGCGCTAAAGTATTTCGATCCGAGCTACTCGATCCGCAGCGTGCCGGCCAAGGGGACCGACGCCATCCGCTGCTACCTGCTGGCGCGCAACGCCGTCCACGCGGCGATGGCTGGCCGCACGAACTGCGTGATCTCCAACATCACCGGCAACTCCTACACGCTGGTGCCGACGGCGCTGGTCTGCACCGAGCGCAACAAGGTCGACCTCGAAGGCGACTTGTGGAAGGCGGTTCTCGACGCCACCGGGCAGTTCCACTATTTCAACGACGACATCAACCCCCTGCTGGCGCCATGAGCACACCCGTCCCGGTACCCGCCGCCCCCCCGCGCTGCGCCGTCGTCGGCGTGGTGGGACGCACCAATTCCGGCAAGTCGACGGCGGTCAACTGCCTGGTCGGCGAAAAGGTCTCGATCGTCAGCCCCGTCGTGCAGACCACGCGGACTCCCATCCGCGGCATCCTCACCGAACCCCGCGGCCAGCTCGTCTTTCTCGACACGCCGGGGCTGCACAAGGCCGAGGGGCACCTGGGGACGCTGATGAACCGCATGGCGCGGCAGGCGGCGGCCAACGTCGACGTGGTGCTGCTCGTGATCGACGGTTCCTGTGAACCGCAGATCGAGGACGACGGCTGGATGCGGCGACTGGCGCTCTCCGGGCAGCCGCTGCTGATCCTGCTCAACAAGGCAGACCGCGCCCCGTTCCACGAGGCCGTCTACCGCGAACTGTGGGAGGCGGTCTGCCGGGAAAAGGGAGTGACGCGCGAAGTCGTCTGGCTGACCGCATCGGCCGTGACCGGCAGCGGCATGGAGGCCGTTGTCGACGCCCTCTTCGCCCACGCCGCCCCGTCGGAGGAGCTGCTCTACCCCGAAGACGTGGTGACCGACTACCCGCGCAAGCTGGCCATCGCCGACGTCATCCGTGAAAAGCTGTTCGCCCGGCTGCACGACGAACTGCCGCACGAGATCGCCGTGCGCGTCGACATGATCGACGAGGCGGGCGGCGACTGGACGGTTTCGGCCACGATCCTGATCAACCGCCCTTCGCAGAAGGGGATCGTCATCGGCGAAAAGGGCCGGACGCTCCGCGCGGTCAAACGGGCGGCGGAACCGGAGATCGGCGAGATGTTCGGCGTGCGGGCGCACCTCGACCTGTGGGTCAAGGCCGAGAAGGAGTGGATGAAAAATTTCTTCCTGCTGCGCCAGCTCGGGTACATCGGCGATCGGTGACTACTCGTCCAGCGCGTGCTGGTAGACCACGCGGCGGACCTTCTGCGTCGAGGTCCGGTCGAGAGACCCGCGGCGGACATCGATCTTGCGCGGACGCTTGAACTCGGCGATTTCGGAGCATTGGCGCAGGACCGCCTCGCGCAGTTCCGCCTCGATTTGCGGCCATGGCGGCTCCACCCCGTCGTGCGCGGCCTTCACCGCATCGAGGTTCGGGGTCACGATCACCCCCACCCGCTCGCCGCCCCGCTCGCCGGCCGTGCGGTAGCCGACGACGATTGTGTCGCCGACCAGCGGATGGCGGGCGATGCACTGCTCCACTTCTTCGGGGTAGATGTTCTTCCCCTCGCGGTTGACGATCAGCGCCTTCCTGCGGCCGCGGATCGCGATATACCCGGCCGGGTTCATGGCGCACAGGTCGCCCGTGCGGAACCAGCCGTCGTCGAACGCCTCGGCCGTCATCCCGGGACTGTTGAAGTAGCCGAGCATCACGTTCGGCCCCTTTACCTGCAGCTCGCCCACGCCGGCGGCGTCGGGATCCTTGATGCGCAGGGACATGCCGGGAATCAGGCGTCCGACATACCCGGGCGTGTAGTCGTCCAGCGAACCGTAGACGACCCCCGGCGCGCACTCGGTGATGCCGTACCCTTCAATGATCGGGAAGCCGATCCGACGGAAGCCGCTGAAGACCTCGGGGGGGCAGGGGGCGCCGCCGACGCCGAAGAATCGGAGCTTGCCGCCGAGGCCGGCGATCACCTTCTTCGCCACCAGCCGTTTCAGTCCGAGCGCCAGCAGCAGCCGCGCCGCAAAGCTGGAACGGATCCTGGGCATGATCTTCTCGTACATCTTCTCGGCCATCAGCGGCACGGCCATCAGGACGCTGGGGCACAGATCGCGGATGTCCTCGCCGACCGTGCGGATGCTCTGGGCGAAGCTCATGCGCGCGCCGAGACGGAGCGGAACCATGAAATTGGCGGTGAAGGAGTAGGCGTGAAACAGGGGCAACACGACGAAGAAATTGTCCGACGGATAGAGCGGGACGGCACGCAGCGTGCTCTCGACGTTGGCGCAGAAGTTCCCGTGCGAGAGCATCGCGCCCTTGGGCTGTCCGGTCGTTCCCGAAGTGTAGAGGATCGAAGCGACGTCGTCGGTTTCCGGCAGGTTCCCGGCGAACCACGCCTGCGCCGCGGCCAGCGCCCGCCCCGCCTTCGAGAGCAGTTCCTCGTAATCCCAGAACGCGCGTCCCTGTTCCTCGCGTCCGTGCTCCGCGGGGGCGCCGACCAGGACGACATGCCGCAGGTGGGGCAGACTGGGCAGGGCGGCGAGGACGAGGTCCTTCAGCTTGGCGCCCAGGTAGACCACCGAGCTCTGCGAGTCGCGCAGGATGTGGACCATCTCGGCCAGCTGGAGCTTGGGATCGAGCGGCACCATGGCGACGCCGGCGCCGGCGTGCGCCAGGTAGATCTCCTGCCACTGCGGTCCGTTCTCCAGCATCAGGGCGACGCGGTCAAGGCGCGGACGGACATTCAGTCCGGCGGCCGCCCCGGCCGCGAGCACCACGCGGCCGTAGAACTCCCGGTACGAATGCGAAACCCACGCGGCGCCGCGCCGGAAGGTCTGCGCCACGGCCCCGGGCGTCTGCGCGGCCGACCGTTCGAGAAACGCCCGGATGGTCGTCATGGCTTCTCTCTCCTGCAAACGGGATCCCCCTTTCCTTGTGTTTCAGCAGGCCAAACCCTTGCCCACTGTGGATGCCAGTATAACGGCGGACGGCGGACGGATAGAAGGTTTTTCGCGTCGGGGGCGAGCAATCCACATTCGGCGTTCTCATCCACCATGAAGATCATGAAGGGCGTGATGACGCTGACAGGACGCCGGAATCGTGGCGGAGCGGGTTGAAAGCGCCGTCGCGCGGGGTACCGCTTGCCCCCGGTGCGGGCAATTTGGAATGCGGTGGCAAGGCGAAGCCGCGACACCGCTTTGGGGAGATTCGCTGCGGGTTCGCACTCGACGCGGCGCGGCCCTCCTGCTATCTTGATTTGCAACTGCCATGTGCAAGAGAATGGAATAACGGCCGACGATGAGGCGCATACGTAACGAGACCGAAGCCGCCGCGGCCCCGCCTGCCGACGGCGACGGACAGGAGGGCATTTCGCCGGCGCGCCAGACGCTGAAGCGCGCCATGGAGGCGCTCACCCTGGTCCTCGCCGTCGCGCTTCCCGTGACCCTGTCGCCTTTTGCGGAAGCCTATTTCGAGGTGCCCAAGGCCTTCTTCCTGCGGACGGTCGCGCTGGCCCAGGCATTTTTCCTAACCGCCTGGGCCGTCTGTCTCTGGCGTGAAAAATGGCGCGCGCGCCGTTCCGGCTCCCCCTGGGCGGGACTGCCCGTCGATCTGCGCATCGTGTATGCCGCGCTGGGGGTTGCCGCGATCAGTCTTCTTTCCGCCTTCTTCGCCATCAACCGCGGCTATGCCTTTGTCGGCTGCCCCCAGCGCGGAGGGGGCGCCCTCTCGGTCATCGCATGCGTGATCCTCTTCGCGGCGGCCGCGGTGGCGATCCGCCGGCGCGAACAGGTGGAACGCATCGTGGCAGCGTGGAGTCTGGGATGCGTTCCGTGCGTGGTCTTCCTGCTCAGCGAATGCGCAGGCGCGCACCCGATGGGGTTCCCCTCCGACGACCCCTCCTGGCGCCCGGCGGGTCCATTCGGCAACGCGAACTTTCTCGGCAGTTTCTTCGCCTTGGCAGCCCCCCTGGCCATTGGCGCGGCGTGGGCCGCGTGGCGCCGCAGGCGGGTCGTCGCGGCCGGGGTGTTCGGCGTGCTCGCCCTGGCGGTGACGGCCGGCATCTGGCTCTCGCAGAGCCGCGGACCTATCCTGGCCCTGCTTGCCGGATGCGGCGTCTCGGCGTTGCTGCTGCTGGCGGCGGCGGGATACGGCCGCTGGGCGCGCCGGCTGGCCAAGGCCGGCATCGCCGTGGTCGGCCTGGCGCTGCTCGCCTTCCATTTCTTCTTCGTCTCCCCCATGCGCGCCGGCTGGTCCGGCGCCGGGTCGCAGAGCGGGGTTCTGCGCACGGGAAGCGTGGCGGTGCGGCTGCACATCTACCGGGCACTCTCCGAACGGATGCTCTCCAGCGAGCCGATCCGCTCCACCTTCGACACGGTCGACCCCTTGCATGCCTTCCGCTTCTGGATCGGCTACGGACCGCAGAACCTGATGGCGGCCAGCGAGCGCTATTTTTCGTCGACGCTGGAAAATCTCGAACGCGACGGCGTGGGCATCGACACGGCGCACTGCCTGCTGCTGGAGGTGTGGGCGGAATCGGGCGTCCTGGGCGTGGCCGCCTGGTGCGGCCTGTTTCTCTTCGCCGTGATCTCCGTGACACGCGCCCTGGGACTGGCGCGGGACCGTCAGACGCTGTGGCGGGTCTGCGGCATGATCGCAAGCGGCGCCGCGCTGGGCGCGCTCCTGCTGGCCCTCTTCTGGGGCGGCTGGGCATGGGGATTCGGTTTCGCCGTGGGTACGATTGCCGGGGTTTTGTACGCCGTGCAGTGGCTGTGCCGCGCGGAAGGCGCGCCGCCCGCCGTCGCCGGCGCGGCGCTGGCGCCCGCCACGGCGCTGCTGGTCTTCTTGTTCGACGCGCAGATGGGGGTGCTGACCGTTTCGGCCGCCGCCGCGGCATGGCTGCTGCTCGGCATCGCGCACGCGTGGCCGCACCGGGCGGCGGCGGCGGCCGACGAAGACGGCGACTTGAACACCTGCGGCCTGAGCCCCGCCCTGATCGCCGGGCTGGCGCTGACGGCGGCTGTGGCCGCCAACGCAGGACTGCAGTTGAACCACCGTCTCTCCGCCTCCCTGCTCCGTGTCTGGGCCGACATCGTTTTTTCGCCGATGGGGCTGCCGGGGCTCGCGACCGTCGCGGCGGGACTGCTGCTGATCGGCGACGCCGCCCGCTGGCGACGCGCTGCCCGGCTCCCCGCCGCCGTTCTGGCCTGCGGCTGGCTGGCCGATGTCACGCTGCGCAGCCTGCTTCTGGCGCGCGCGTTCGGCTCGCCGCTCCTGACCGCCGACGCGGCCCTGGCCTTCGCGTCGACGCTTACCCGCTTCGAGTGGCTCCGCTACCTGTGGATCGCCCTCTGCTGCGGCCTCCTCGCCGCCGCCAGCGACCGGCGCCGCACCCTGGACCGCGCGGTCGCCGCGCTGCTCCCCGCCGCCGCCCTCGCGGCCGCCGCCGCGATCCTGTTCGCCTGGCCACGCTCGGGCGCGGCCACACAGGGCGCATTGGCGGCGGCCACGTTTTTCGAGGAGTCCGACCGGCCCGATCTGGCGGGGCAACTGGTCTGGCGGGCTATCGGCAACAGCGTGTGGGACGACGTCAACTATGCGCGGCTGCACCGCATCTACGGCGAAGCCGCGCAAAAGGCATTCCGCTCGTCCCCGCAGGCGGGCATGGACCTCTTCAAGCAATCCAATCGGATGCTCGCCCTGGCGCGCCAGGCGGCGCCGTACGACCCGCACCGCCTCGTCGGCTACGGAAGATTCCACCAGTTGGTGGCCAAGGAAATGAAACCCGGTTCCGAGGCGCGGCGGCGCCATGCGAACCAGGCGATCGAGATGTTCCGCGCCGCCGCCAAACTGGCCCCGGGCCGCTCCTCGATCCGCCTGGCCATCGCCACCACGTACCTGGACCTGCTGCACGACAACGCCGCCGCCGAACGCGAGCTGGTCTCCATTCTGGACGACGATCCGCGGCACGCGCGGGCGTGCGAAACCCTCGCCTATCTCTGCCTGCACCGCGGCAAGCGCGAAACCGAAGACGCCGCGATGCAGGCGGCGTGGCTGCAGAAAGCGGGCGCATTCGCCAAGCGCGCGCTGGAAAGTCCGTGGCGGCATCGCCACGGGATTGACGCGCAACGCCTTTCAACCATCGTGCGCGGAAGCGCGCTTTGATACTGAACCAAGAACGAGGACAACCATGCAATCCCTGTTTTTTGCCGATGCCGTTCCAAAGAATCTCGAACCGGTGAACGCAATCGGCGCGAAGTGGCTGCGGATGCTGGCCGCGCTGCCGCTGGAGCCGGTGGTCGGCGGCAAACGGACCTGCGTCAAGATGCATCTGGGCGGCGGCACGGGGTACACGACGATCCACCCCTTCTTCACGCGCAAGTTGATCGAGCGCATCAAGGCGGCGGGCGCCAAAAGCGTCTTCATCGCCGATTCGCCGGGCTCGGTCGCCACCGCCGTCGAGCGCGGCTACACCGCCGAAACGGCCGGCTGTCCGCTGGTGTCGATCAGCGGACTGGACGACGCCTACGCCGTGACCCGGCCGATCGATCCGCCGTTCGGCGCCTTCACCAGTGTGGAAATCGGCGGCGAAATCGCCGCCGCCGAAGCGCTGATCGACTTCTCCCACGTCAAGGGGCACGGCGCCTGCGGCTTCGGCGGCGCTTCGAAGAACCTCTCCATGGGGTGCGTCACCCAGCGGTCGCGCGGCGCCATCCACGCCCTCGAAGGCGGACTCGACTGGAACCGCAAGGCCTGCACGCACTGCAACGTCTGCGCCGAAAACTGTGAAAACAAGGCGATCTCGTTCGCCGAAGACGGCACGTTCGAGGTCTTCTACCACAACTGCAAGTTCTGCCAGCACTGCGTCCTGATCTGCCCGCGGCACGCGATCCGCATGCTCGGCGGCCGCTACCGCGATTTCCAGCGCGGCATGGCCCTGACGACGCGCGCGGTCCTGAACGGCTTCCCCCCCGAAAACCGCTACTTCATCAACCTGCTGCTCAACATCACCATCTTCTGCGACTGCTGGGGGATGACCACGCCCAACCTCGTGCCCGACATCGGCATCCTGGCCGGCCCCGACATCGTGGCGATCGAGCAGGCCTCCCTCGATCTGATCCGCGCCGACCGGCTGATCCCGGGCGCCCTGCCGCAGGGCTGGCCGCTCGGCGGCACGGGACACCTCTTCGAGCGCGTTCACGGCAAAGACCCCCATGCCGTGATCGACTTCCTCGCCGAGCTGGGATTGGGCTCGCGCGCGTATGAACTGAAAACAGTGGAATGATCAGCAACCTGTGATCCAGCAAGCACAACCAACCAAAGGAAAACCGGATGAATTCCTGCTATACCGTAAACAAGACAGCCTGTCCCCCAGCACTAGCCGATGATTTTGACGGTTCGGCCTGGGCCGCCGCCGAATGCGGCGTGGTGAGCAATTTCCGCGAGGAATCGAGCGACCACCGGCCCGTGGTCCGCTTCCGTGTGCTGCACAACGACACCCATCTCTTCGTCCGCTTCCAGGTGGCCGACCGCTACGTGCGCTCGGTGCAGACCGCCTACATGTCGTCGGTCTGCGGCGACAGCTGCACCGAATTCTTCGTCCGCCCCAGGCCCGGCAAGGGGTATTTCAACTTCGAGGTCAACGCCGGCGGCACGCTGCTCCTCTCCTACATTGAAGACCCGTCCCGCAGCGAGACGGGCCACGGTTTCAAGAAGTGGGAGCCGGTCACCGCCGCCCTCGCCTCCGGGATCGAGATCTGGCACTCGCTGCCGTCGGTCGTCGAGCCGGAGATCACCGAACCGGTCGACTGGGGCAACGGCTGGATCATTCCCGTGACGCTGTTCGAGGCGTATGTCGGGCCGCTGGGGCCCCTCTCGGGCCAGACGTGGCGCGCCAATTTCTACAAGTGCGGCGACCGCACCTCGCACCGGCACTGGGCATCGTGGGCGCCGGTGTCGCGCCTGAATTTTCACCTGCCCGAGTGCTTCGGCGATTTGGCCCTGGCCTGATTCCCCCCGGTCAGCAGGTCCTTCTGGCGCTGGCGCGCCGCGGCCCGCTTCTCCACGAAGACGGGGCGCTCCGTGTCGGGGTCGAGACCGGTCCACCAGACCGTCGTCGACCAGGTCGAGGGGGTCGGCGTGAAGATCTGCACCTGTTCCGGCAGCAGGCGGAGGCGGGTCTGCACGAATTCGCGCAGGCGCCGCATGTCGTCCTCGGTGCAGCCGGGGTGGGCGGCGATGAAGTAGTAGGTTAAGTACTGCTTCAGGCCGTGCGCCCGGCTGCGGGCCTCGAAACGGGCGCGGAAGGTCATCGCCCCTTCGATGCCCGGCTTGCGCATCAATCGCAGCACGCCGGGCTCGCTGTGTTCGGGGGCGAGCTTGAGCTGACCCGAAACATGGTGGGCGCAGAGACGGTCGAGGTAGGCGTCGCCGTGGCGCGCGTCGGCCAGCACGAGGTCGGGGCGAACCCCCGAGGCGACGAAAACGCGGCGCACGCCGGGGACGGCGCGCAGCGCGTCGAGCAGCGCAATCTGCGGCGCGTGCGTCACGGGCAGAGCCGCGCAGACTTCGGGAAAGAGGCACGCCTTGCAGGCGCAGGCGCCCGCGCTCTTCTTGCGCGGGCACTCGAAGCCGTACATATTGGCCGTCGGCCCGCCGACGTCGCGGATGATCCCGTCGAATGCCGGATGGCGCGTGTAGCGGCGCGCCTCGTCAACCAGCGACTCCCGCGAGCGCCAGGTCACGCGCCGTCCCTGGTGCATCGCGATGGCGCAGAAGGCGCATTCGCCGTAGCAGCCGCGGTGCGCGGCCAGGGAGAAGCGGACGGTGTCGAGGGCGCGGACCTCTCCCCGCGCGGCGTCGCGCGGGTGAACGTCGTGCGTGAACGGCAAGGCATGCACGCGGTCGAGCTCCGCCGTCTCCAGCGGCGCGGCGGGCGGGTTGTGCACCAGCCAGCGGCCGTCGACCTGCTGCGCCAGCGGCCGCGCCGTGACCGGATCCTGGTTGACGGCGAAGAGGCGGAACATCCGCAAAAACGCCCGCTTCGCCGCCTCCGGGTCGGCGGGGTCGGTCAGCGCGGCGAACGACGGGAGAACCAGCGCGTCGGCGGGCGGCTCCGGCGCGGCGTGGCAGAGGCCGCGGAGGCCGCGCCAGTCGGCGCCGTCGCGCAGGGCGGCCGCCAGCTGCAGCACCGTCCGCTCCGCCATGCCGTAGACGAGCGCGTCGGCCTTGGCGTCGAACAGGAGCGGCCGGCGCACGCCGTCGCTCCAGAAATCGTAGTGGGCGATGCGGCGCAGACTCGCCTCGACGCCGCCGAGGATGATCGGCGCGCAGGGGCGGAAGGCGCTGCGGATGTGGTTGGCGTAGGCGATCGAGGCGCGGTCGGGGCGGCGGTCATTGACGCCGCCGGGGGTGAAGTCGTCCTGCCGCCGCACCCGCCCCGAGGCAGTGCGGTTCGCGACCAGCGAATCGACGCACCCCGCTGTGACGCCCCAGAAGAGGCGGGGCGCGCCGAGGCGGCGGATGTCGTCGCCGGTGCGGAGGTCGGGTTGCGCGATCACGCCGACGCGGTAGCCGGCGTCGAGCAGGACGCGGGCGATGACGGCGGTGCCGGAGTGGGGCGTGTCGAGCAGCGCGTCGCCGGAAACCAGTACCACATCCGGCTCGTCCCAGCCGAGGGCCCGCATCTCCTCGCGCGTGCAGGGGATCCGCATAGGCCTCAGTACGCCGGCGCCACGATGCGGTTGCGGGCGTCGAGGCGGACGACCCTGGGCTGGTGGGTCTTCGCCTCTTCGGGGGCGATCTGGCAGAACACCATGACGATGAGCCGGTCGCCGACGGCACCGCAGTGCGCCGCCGCGCCGTTGAGGCAGGCGACGCCGCTTCCACGCGGCCCCGGGATGGCGTAGGTCTCGAACCGGTTGCCGTTCTCCATCACGGCGATCAGGATCTTTTCAAAGCAGACCAACCCCACCGCGTCCATCAGGTCTTCATCGATCGTCAGGCTGCCCTGGTACTCCAGATCGGCCTGCGTGACGCGCAGGTGGTGCAATTTCGCTTTCAGTACTGTGAGTTGCATCGTGGGGTCTCTCCCTTGGGCAGATAGTTTATCGCGGCGCCGCGCGGCGCGCAATGAGCAATTTGGAGGCCCCGCCGTTCCGCGCGGGTTGGCGTCGCCTGCGCCGCCGATCCATGCGCTTGCCCTTGCTCCCGCTGGCATCGAACACCGCCGGCTTGAGCGAACCCGCAAGTACATATGCCAACGTTGGGCGGTATGTCAGTCATGAGTTTGTGGTCATTCGTTACGTACACCGGATTCAACATCCGGATACTACT
>CAYVKQ010000017.1:2198-20402 GCA_964451945.1 uncultured Lentisphaerales bacterium | reverse complement strand
GGAGAATCCCCGCTTCGCCGGAGTGGCGCTGTGGCAGTTCTTCGACACCCGCAGCTATGTCAACGTGGGATCGGTCCGGACCAAGCCGCTGGGGATGAACTTCGCCGGCCTGTTCGACGCCTACCGCCGGCCGAAGCTCGCCTTTGAAGCGGTGCGCGAATGTTTCGCGCGCCGGCCGTAGCCGGATGTCCGCCTAGAGCCGGATCAGGTCGTGGTGCGCTCCGTCGTCGTGGGGATTGATGTGAATCATCACGTCGCCGACGGCGGAATGGTGGCGGAAGACCCGCCGCTTCACCCGCTCGGCCACGGCGTGGGAATGCAGCACCGTCATCTGCGGATCCATCTCCAGCTTGAGGTCGATGATCAGGTACTGCCCCGACCGCCGGCCGCGGATCTCGTGCACGTGCTCGACCCCCTCGACCGCCAGCGCGTCGCGGCGGATCCCCTCGATCTCGGTTTCGGGCAGGGCCGTGTCGATCAGCTCGTCGAACGCCCGCTTGAACGTCTCGCCGCCGCTGCGCAGGATGAACAGCGCCGTCAGCGCGGCCACGGCGGGGTCGAACGCGACCAGGCCGCAGGCCGCCGCCGCCGCGCCGAGCGCCGTCGCCACCGAGGAGACGGCGTCCTTGCGGTGATCCTGGGCCAGCGCCGCCAGCGTGGGGCTTCCCAGGGCGCGCGCGCGGCGGCCGGTATGGCGGGCTGCGGCCGCTTTCGCGGCGACGGTAGCCAACGCCATCGCCGCGGCCAGCCAGTGCACACGCGTGGCGGAGTGGAGGAAGATCGCGTGCCCGGCGTCCACCAGAATCCAGACGCCGGCCGCCAGAATGGCAACGCCGACCAGCAGCGCCGCCAGGCTCTCGATCTTGCCGTGCCCGTAGGGATGGCTGGGATCATAGGGTCTGCGGCTCACGCGCATCGCCCACAGCATGGCCAGTGCGATCAGGAGGTCGCAGCCGCTCTCCATGCCGTCGGCCCGCAGCGCGGACGACCGGGCCCACACGCCCACGCCGAGCTTTGCCGCCATCAGCACGACGTTGAGGGCGACGCCCAGGAGGATCACGCGGTCGGCGATGTCAAACCGTCTGTTTCGATGGAGTGGAGGTGTCATGGAGGGTGCGGGGCGCCTCCCGCGCCCCGGGTCACAGCCCCTGGCAGATGGTGACGCAGACGACACCCACGATGTCGTCGGCGGTGCAGCCGCGCGAGAGGTCGTTGACCGGCTTGGCCAGCCCCTGGATCACGGGACCGAACGCCGTCGCGCCGGCGAGGCGCTCGACCAGCTTGTAGCAGATGTTGCCCGATTGGATGTCGGGGAAGATCAGCACGTTGGCGTCGCCCTGGATCACGCCGCCCTTGTTCTTGCTGGCGGCGACCGCCGGCACGAGGGCGGCATCGGCCTGCAGCTCGCCGTCGACCGCGGCGTCGATCCCCTGCTCCGTGAACCGCTGCCGGGTCAGTTCGGCGGCCAGGCGGACCTTGTCGACCATCTCGTGCTTGGCGCTCCCCTTGGAGGAGTAGCTGAGGAAGGCGAGACGCGGCCGCTTGGCGACGAGTTTGCGGTACGAGACGGCGGTCGCCTGGGCGATGTCGACCAACTCCTCGGCGGTGGGGCAGGGGTTCACGGCGCAGTCGGCGAAGAGGAGGGTGGCGTCGCCCGAGAGGGTCGGCCGCGGCAGGTCCATGATGAAGGTCGAGGAGGCTTTTTTGATCCCCTTGGCGGTGCCGATGCAGTGGAAGGCGCTCACCAGCATGTCGCCGGTCGAGGCGATCGAGCCGGCGACCATCCCCTGGGCCAGATCGAGCGCCACCATCAGGTTGCCGAAATAGAGGCGCTTGCTTTTCACGGTGGCGAGCGCCTCCTCGGGGGTCATCCCCTTGGCCTTGCGCTTCTCGTGCAGCGCCTGCGCCAGCGCGGCGTGGAGGTCGGAGGCGGTGTAGTCGATCACGCGGACGCCGGCCGCGGCGAGGGTCGCGCCGGCCTTCGCCTCGGCGGCGGCAATCTCCTGCGGCGTGCCCAGGACGACCGGCTTGCAGAGGCCGGCGGCGGCGGCCTTCACCGCCGCCGCGATCACGCGCGGATCCTGGCCTTCGGGGAGGACGATCGTCTTCCGCGCCGCCTTGGCGCGGGGAATCATGGAATCGAGAATGCTCATGTGGTTTTGGTTTTGGGGGTTGGAGTTAGGGATTTGGGGTTTTGGGGGCCGTCAGCAGGCGGTAGGTTTCGCGGGCGATCATCAGCTCCTCGTTGGTGGGGATGACGAGCGCGGGAAGGGTCGAGTCGTCGGTGGTGATGACGCCGGCCTTGCCGCAGACCGCCTGGTTCCTGGCCTCGTCGAGGTGGCAGCCGATCGCGTCGAGGCGCGACAGGATCGCCTTGCGGGCGGGGGTGCTGTTCTCGCCGATGCCGCCGGTAAAGATGACGGCGTGGGCGCCGCCGACCAGCGTGTGGTAGCCGCCGATGTAGAGTGCCGCGCGGTGGGCGAACATCTCGATCGCGTTCTGCGCCGCCGCCCGGCCGCGCGTCGCGGCGTTGACGGTGTCGCGCATGTCGCCGCTGCCGATGCCGTTGATCCCCTTCAGTCCGCTCTCCTTGTTAAGCACGCAGTCGATCTCGTCGATCGTCATTCCCTTGCGGGCGAGGAAGAAGATGATCGCCGGGTCGATGTCGCCGCAGCGGGTCCCCATGACGAGCCCCTGCAGCGGGGTGAGCCCCATCGTGGTGTCGAGCACCTTGCCGTCCTTGATCGCGGCGATGGAGGACCCGTTGCCCAGGTGGCAGATGATCAGGTTCAGCGTGTCGAGGGGCTTGTCCAGGTAGAGGGCGGACGCCTGGGCGACGTACTTGTGGGAGGTGCCGTGGAAACCGTATTTGCGGATGTGGTACTCGTCGTAGAACTTCTGCGGCAGCGCGTACATGTAGGCGTGCTTCGGCATCGTCTGGTGGAACGCCGTGTCGAAGACCGCCACGTTTGGCACGTTGGCGAAGACCGTTTCGCAGGCGACGATCCCCTCCAGGTTGACGGGGTTGTGCAGCGGCCCGAGGTCGGCGCACTTCTTGATCGCCTCCTTGACGTCCTCGGTCACGACAACGGGGTCGGAGAACGCCTCGCCCCCGTGCAGCACGCGGTGGCCGATGGCGTCGACCTCGGCGAGCGACTGCATCACGCCGTGCTCCGGCGAGACCAGCAGGCGGCAGGCGAGGGCGAGCGCCTTGCCGTGGTTCTCGGCGTGGACGGTCTGCTCCGTCTTCGGCTCGCCGTCGCGCTGGTAGGCGAGGTTGCCGTTGGGAGTGCCGATCCGTTCGACCAGTCCCTTGGCCAACATGGTTTCGCTGGACATGCAGAAGAGCATGAATTTCAGCGATGAGCTGCCGGAGTTGATGACGAGAATCCTGTCAGTTGCTTTTGTTGACATTGCGGTCCTTCGGAATCGGGTGCGGCGTCTTGTTTGCGGAACAGAAAAACGGCTTTGCGGGAAGCGTCAAAACTTCGCCGCAAAACCGTGGCCTATTGTGCGCCGGCCGGGCAAAGGAAGCAAGCGCTGTTTTGGATTCAGTTTTTCCCGGGACACAATCCCGCGGCTGCTGATACAATGGGCATCATGTTTCACCGCACACGACTGCACACACTCGCGTTCGCGGCCTCTCTGGCCGCGGGACTCGCCGCCGCCCAGGCCGCGCGCCCCGTCGCGCTGCCGCAGGACCAGCCGTACCAGGTGGCGCTGCGCGCCTATCTGGCGACGCTGACGGAAGCCGACTTCGCGCTGGAGTTGAAGCCGCTGACGTTCGACGAGGCCTGGGCAACGGAGGACGAAGCGCTCCACCGGCTGTGGATCGCGACGCGCTCGCTGCCCACCACGCGGGGACTGACGATCGCGCCCGGCAATTTTCTCCTGTCAAACATCGAGTCGCCGGAAGGTATCCGCATCCGCGCCGGCGCCCGCGGCAGCCAGGGGATCCCGGGGGTGTCGATCCATCCAGACGACACGGTCTGGTGGGCGAAGTGGGACTATCAAGGCAATCCCTACCGCGGCTCGCGCGCCTTGCGCAACCGCGCTTTCGTCGTCGCCGCCGCCGACATGATCATGCTCGACTGGCTGCACACCAGCGGCAAGCACTGGGTCGCCAACGCCCGGCGCTCGGACTTCCTCGGCGGCACCCTCGCCTGGCTGGCGCACGTCTACCACGATGTCCGCGGCGACCTGCCCGCCCCCGTCCGCGCCGCCTACGAGGAGGGACTGGCCGTCTTTGTCGGACGTCTGAACGAGTGGGGCCCCACGGGCGTCTGCGACAACATGGACATGAAGGCCCATGTCGGGGTGGCCTATCTCGCGGCGGCCCTCGGGGAAGGACCGCTGGTCGACCAGGCCCGCGCCTACGCCGCGCGCGCCCTGAAACTGGTCCACCCGGCGGGGATGATCCGCGACGCCGGCGGCCTCGACGCCACCTACAACGGCATCGCCCTCTACGACATCGCCTGGGCGGCCGCCGTCTCGGAGTGGCCGGAGTACCTCGGGGCACTGCGGCGCATGAGCGACCTCAAGGCGCACCTGACGCTGCCGGAGCCCGACGGCCTGAACTTCTTCGGCCCCTCCCACTTCAGCACCCGCACCAGTGCCGACGCCGCCAACGACCAGTGGGCCGCCGCCCACCGCGACCTGGCGATCGCCATGCGCGCCGACGAGTCGCTCTACCTGACGGCCGGCGGACGCGCCAAGCGCGGTCCGCAATGGGCGGCGCCCGAACGCGACGCGATGCTGGCCGAGACTCGGCGCGCCATCGACAGCTTCAACACCTGGCAGCTCAAACCCTCGACGGAGCGCTTCACCACCTGGGAGGCCGGGTGGTGGGGATCGGGGCGGGTCAACTACGCCGCGGACTACTATGTGAAGGGATTCTATGACCGGTTGCGCGCCCTGCGCGAGGCGAACGATCCGCTCCTTCTGCCGCCGTTCTCCCGTCCGGGCGCCACCTTCATCCGCGCCTTCCCCGATCCCGCCCTGCCCGGCGTTCCCGAGAACGAACGCGACGCCTTCCTCGTCGTCCGTTTCGCCGACTATGGCGCCGTGATCTACACCGGCCCCATCGGCTTCACCCGCTACATGAACTTCGCCGGCGGCGCCCTCTCGGCATTCTGGACGCCCGCGGCCGGCTCGATCCTGCTCGGCCGCACCGGAAAGCCGGTGCAACCCGAGCTTTCGCGGCAGACGTGGGCCGACTGGCGGCTGTGGCCGACCCACGCCCTCAGCGGCGCGACGGCCGGCGGCAAAGCCTTCAGCACGGCGCGGGTGCGGCGGCGCGTCTCGACGGTGCGCTACGAGGTGGGCGACGGGAGGGCGACGGTCACGGTAGGCGGGCCGCTGGGCAAGCAACACGATGACAGTCGCGCGGCGCAGAATGGCTGCCTCACGGGCGCCGTGCGCTATCAGCGCCGCTTCACGCTCGACGCCACGGGAGTCGCCATCGAAACGCGCCTCGATTCCGACGGCGCCGACTCCGTCACCAACCTCTGCGAGATCCTGCCGCTGCTGCTGCACGAGACGCACGCGCAGAAAGAGGTGCCGCACAGCGTCCGCTTCGAGATCGGCGGCGCCCTCGCCGAGGCGACGGAGGCCTTCACCAGCGGCGTAACGGCGGTCCATGTCGTGCGCTTCGGCGGCGGAGCCGTGATCCGCTTCGAGACGCCGCAGCGCGTCCGGCTGGGCGAAGTGTGGACCGACACCTACCAGACCCGCATGGCGCTGCAGAACCTGCTGATCGACCTGCTGGGGCCGGCCCCGCAGCCGGTGCCGCTGCCCACTGTCTGCCTGCGCTACCGGATTGAGCCGGCCGCGCCACAAACGGAGCGTCCCGCAGGCGACCCCTCTTCCGCCACCGAGAACACAACACAAACCGCGAAGGAACATCCATGAACCCCCGAACCTCCCTTGCCCTCTGCCTGTTGACCGCAACCCTGTCGGCCGCGCGGGCCGACGACCTCACGCCCGTGACGACACATCCCGCGCCGGCGCATGAGCCGGTCGTGCTGGTGCGCGGCGGCGCGCCGGCGGCAGTGATCGTGGCCGACGCCAAACCGCCGGCGCTGCTGCGGGCCGCGCTGCAGGATCTGCAGTTGCACATCGAAAAGGTCACTGGCGCCAAGCTCGCCATTGCTGCGGCCCCGGCCGAGGGTCTGGCCGCTCTGGTCGTCACCGTCAGCCCCAGCGACAAGGATCTCTTCCCGGCGCCGGTCGGACCCGAAGGGTTCGCCGTCAAGACCGGACCGGGGCGCGTGACGCTGGCTGGAGCCGACGAACTCGGTGCGGCCTGGGCGGTCTACGACTTCCTCGAGCGCGCCGTCGGCGTCCGCTGGTACTGGCCCGAGGAGCGCAACACCAACGAATGGATCGGCACCTACCTGCCCAGGAGCGACACGCTGACCGTGGCGCCGGCGCACTGGACCGACGCCCCGTTTTTCCGCAAGCGCTCGATCTACCCCTCCGGCGGCAGCAGGATCGGCACGGCGGATGTCGGCAGCCTCCACCGCAGGCTGCGCGCCGCGCAGGATAGCTGGCCGGTGCAGTTGATCGTGCATGCGCCGCACGGCTGGAGCAAGTTCTACCAGGAGACGCGGCCCGAGATCTTCCAGTTGCGCGGCGACGGGCAGCGCGACTTCTCCATGCTCTGCTACGGCAACCCCGCCACGCTGAAGACCTATCTGGAGCAGATCGCTGCGCAGGTCGCCGCGACCGGGCCCGTGGACCGCGCCGCGGTCATCCTGAAGGACAAGGCGGTGACGGTCTCGCCGGCCGACATCCCCGTGGCCTGCACCTGCGCCGACTGCCGCGCCCTCTGGAACCCCGCCGGCGGCCCATACGGCACGGCCTCGAAGGTGCTCGGCACGTTCGTCTCGCGCCTCGCCACGGCGGTCAAGGCGCGCTGGCCCGACCTGACCGTGGTCTTCCTCCCCTACAAGAACTACACCTACGCGCCCGAAGGCGTGACCTTCCCCGACAACGTCGAGATCCAGATCTGCGGCATGCCCGGCCTGGCGATGTACAAGGAGCCGGCGGTCAACGCCGCCGAGCAGGCCAACATCGACGCCTGGATGCGGCTGACCGGCCGGCGCATCCAGAACTGGCACTACAGTTGCTGGCCCGAGGACCGGACGCGGGCGGCCTATCTCTTCCCCGGCGTCATCTCGGCCCACTACCGCGCCAACCGCGACAAGACGGTCGGCAGTTTCATCAACGGCGAGCAGAACCACTGGCCGCGGCAGCACGTGAGCCTCTACGTATGGCTGAAGGCGTTGTGGCACCCTGACTTCGACGCGGCGGCCGCGGTCGAGGGCTTCGTGACCCGCATGTACGGGCCGGCCGCCGGTCCGATGCGCAAGCTGATCGCCATGCAGATCAAAGGCTGGGAGGAGAGCCGCTGGCCCGACGCCGCCTTCGCGCCCAAGACCATCTACGAGATCAGCTATCCGCGCGCCGACGTGCAGCGGATGGAGGCGCTGCTGGCCAAGGCCTTTGCCGCCGCCAAGGCCGATTCGCTGGTCACCCGGCGCCTGGAATACGTCGCCGGCCCGCTGCGCGCGTTCTTCCAGCAGTCCGCCGAACACGCCGACGGCTCGGGACTCAGGACGCTGGCGCTGCTGCAGGCCGCCGAGGACCCGGCCTTGGACGGCAGGCTGGACGATCCCGCCTGGAAGGGGGTCGAGGCGCTGCCCTTCGTCATGGCCACGAACAAGGAACAGCCGCAGCCGCGGTTCCCCACCACGGTGCAGGCCGTGTGGACGCGCCGGGGCGTGACCTTCGGTTTCCGCATGGCCGAGCCCGAGCCGGAGAAGTTGGCGCGGGACATCGGCGCCGACACGCGGGACGCGGCGTTGATCTGGTGGAACGACAACGTCGAGCTCTTCCTCGACGTCACCGGCGGGCAGACCGACTACTACCAGATCATCGTCAACGCCAACGGCTCGATCGCCGACTTCCACGGCAAGGACGCCTCCTGGGACGGCGAAGGGATCCGGACGGCGGCGGCGGTCGGCGCCGACTTCTGGAGCCTGGAGGTCTATGTCCCCTACACGGCGTTCCCCAAGGTCAGCGGCCCCGCCACGGGCGCGGCGTGGAACGGCAACTTCACCCGCCACCGCGTCACCGACAGGAAGGACCGCGAGTACCAGCGCCTCAACACCCGCCACGCCGGCCCCAGCAACGACCAGAATGCCTTCGGCCCGCTGCCGTTCGTCGAGCGGTGACCACGGCAGACGGGAAAGCCTTTTCAGGGCCGCCCGGTTTCGGATATTATTCGGACCGCGGCCTGTGAAAGGGTGACAGGGGTGCCGCAGACGATCGAGAGAGTCGGGGGAACGCCGAACGTTCCTTGCCCGATGTTCGCCTCAATGCTCAAGGACCTGGCCATGACGGATGTTGTCGGACGGATTTTGGCGGGCGATCCCGGGCGGATCCGCGCCGCGGCCGATGCATTTCAGGCGCAGGCGGTCGACCACACCGCGCTGTGCGACGGCGACCCCGGCTATTCGCCGCGCCGCACCACCCTCGGCGGCCGCGTCTCGGTCACCGGCCGCGGCACGTTCGCGCGGCGGGCGATGCGGACGCTCACCTTCGCCCCCGGCGCCGCCCCCGGCTGGTGGATCCGGCGCACCGACCAAGACGAGCAGCTGCCGGTCGGCGTCTCGCCGCGCAACATCTGGACGAGCCAGCGCAACATCGTCCTGCGCAGCGGCTCGCCGCACAACTACCTGCGCATGGTCGAGCACATCGTGGCGCTGCGCCTGGGACTGGGGATCGACGACCTGCTGGTCGAGACCGACGCGGGCGACCCGCCGCTCTTCGACCGCAGCAGCATGGACCTGGTCGAGGCGTTCGACCGCGCCGGGGTGGTCGAGCTGGACGCCCCCGCCCCCTACGTGACGGTCAAGGAGCCGGTCACGATCGGCGGCGCGCGCGGCGATTTCGTCACCATCCTCCCCGCCGCCAAGCGCGACCGCCGCCTGCGGCTCGACTGCGCAATCGACTTTGCCTCGGTCATCGGCAGGCAGCGCATCCGCTTCGACCTCACGCCCGCGGCCTTCCGCTACGGCGCGCAGGCGCGGACAAACGCCACCCGCTCGCAGATGCTCTACTGCCACACGCTCGGCCTGCTGTTCGCCGACACGCGCAACCTGGGCTACACCAACGACAACATCCTCATCCACGGCAGGAAGCGGTACGTGAACAAACCGCTGCTGATCCAGCCCGACGGCCGCTCGCTCGAGGCGGTGTGGCATCGCGCGACTCTCGACCTGCTGGCGGCGCTGGCGCTGATCGACCGCGGGCGCCTGGCGGGCACGGTCGTCTCCTACCGCGCCGGCCATACGCTCGACTGCCGTCTGGTCACCCGCCTCTACCTCAACGACCTGCTGGAGACATGCTGAAGAAAGGAACGCATGAACATTGCCGCCGCAACCGATTTCGCCGGATCGACAGGCGATCCGGAACTGTCGCTCAGGGCCTTGGCCGAGGCCGGGTTTACCAGCCTTCACGCGGCGGGAGGAGCTTCCGGCGCATCGTCCGTCAGCATCCAGCGGATCGGCCGGCCGTCGATCCGCGCCGAGAGGACGCCCCGGCCGGAACCGAAGCCGCCGGCGCCGTCGGCCGCGCAGGCGTTGAAGGCGACGGCTTGATACCCGAAAGCGGCACCCACGCTTCACGGCCGGCGGCGCGGACGCGCACCCATCCGGGCGCGTGTTCGAGCGGGACGACACTGTCGCCGGGGTGGAGATCGAAGAGCGGCAGCGCCCGCTCCGAAGGGGCGAGGCGCGCGGTGACGCTGGCGCCGATGTCGACGACGCGCGCCTCGGCGGCGCGGCTGAAGCGGCGCGAGGCGGCCACGCCCGCCGCGAGGATCGCGGCGGCGGCGAGCAGGGCGGGAATGCGGCGGACGCGGTAGCCGGCGGCCACCACGCCGGCGGCGAGAATCAGCGCGGCGGCCAGCGGCAGCAGCGGACGGATCTTGGCCGCCGTCTCGGCGACCGCGACTTCCGGCGGCGGGGGCGGCTCATCCGCCGCGGCGGGCGTGGCGGTGATCCGCCGCACCGCCGGTTCGTTGGTCGCCGAGCGGCCGAAGGCGAGCCGGACGGGCGCCGTTGTCGCCGTGCGGTAGACCGCCGCGTCGGGATCGAAGTAGACAAACCGGGGCGGGGCGATCACGGCGGCGTTGGTCGAGAGCGGAATCACCACCCGGGTCTGCTCGATCCGCGGCGGCGACGCCTCGCGGACCGCCGTCTGCGGCGGGTAGCACTTGAACTCGGGCCCAAGGTCGGGCGGATCGAGCACGGCATCGGCCAGCCAGCCGCTCCCCGTCAGGCTGTAGGAGAGGGTCACGAGATCGCCCGGCGCCACCGTCAGCGGCTCGGCGGTTCCCTCCAGGGCGAAGCGGCCGACCGCGCCCGAAAAATCGGCAGGACGCCCTTCGCCGGGCAACTCGTGGACGGCAAGGTCGGCGGCGGTGGTGCGGAATGCGACGGGCGCCGAACGGGTGTGCGAGAAAAAGCCTCCCGTGACCCGCTCGACCGCCAGGCCGCGCACGGTGCAAGTGAACGGCCCCGCAAAGGGCGTCAGGCCGCGGCCGTCGGCCGTGTAGCGCAGGACGTCGACCGCCTCGCCCGAGCCGCGCCGGGGACGGCGCCCCGCGCGCACAAGGTTCACGAAGAGGGCGCGCGAGCCATCGGGAAGACCGCCGATCTCGAGATTCTCCAGTTCGACCCCCGGCGTCACCGCCACCTCGATCACCGCCTGGAACGCCTGCCCTACAAAGGGCTTGCCGGGTTCGAAGCGGAGCACCGCCTCGCGCACCGGCCCCGCCGCGAAGGCGGGGATGGCAAAGCAAAGAATCGATAATATCGATATTATCGACAGTAAGTGGATCGCCCGTTTCATGGCGTCCCCTCCTGTTCCTGGGCGGTGAAGACGCGCGCCGGCCAGGTCTGCGCGTCGCGGAACTCCTGCAGCAGCGAGACCGCCGCGCTGGCGCCGAAGACGGCGCAGAGGAAAAGTCCGGCGCAGAGGAGCGGACGGGCGGCGGCGGGACGCGCGAGACGCAGCAGCAGCCCCAGAAAGAGGAGACCCCATCCGGCAAGGGCCACCGCGACCCGGTGGCGGCAGGGAAACTCGTAATGCCAGAAAAGGGCGGTGTGGGTCCAGAGCGGCGGCGCGGCCGGCGGCAACGCCTGCGGCGAGAAGTCGGCAGCGGGCGCTTCGAGCAGGCCATAGGCGAGGCGCAGATTGGTGCGTGTGGCGGGGGTCGAGCCGAGACGGCGCTCGGCGCGGGCGAGGGCGGCGATGGCGTTGGGAGCGTCGCCCGCCAGCAGCAGCGCCGTGCCGAGGTTGTAGAAGACCGCGCCCCGGGTGTCGCCGTCCCGGACCAGGCGGTTGTAGGCCTGCGCCGCCTCGTGGAAGTCGGCGGCGGTGCGCGCCGCGGCCAGGCGCGCGTTGGCCCGCTCCCAGGCGAATGCGCGCGAGGCGTCGGGGGCGGCGGAATTGGCGGCGGCCAAGCAAGAGGTCGATAATATCGATAATGTCGATAGTATCGATATTATCGAGGTGTTGCCGCTCTTGCCGCCGCTCTTCCGGCCGGCGAGCGCCGTCTCGGTGGCGGCGAGAAGGGCGGCGGCGTCTGCGGCGGCCGGGGTTTCGGCTCCAGGACGGTAGAGCGCTTCATCGAGGCGTTCGAGCAGGGCCTGCCAGGCGGCCGCTTGCTCGGGTGCGAGGCCGCGCGCGGCGAGCAGCCGCGCGGCCTCGGGCGGGGTCAGCGACCGGCCCGGCGTGTCGAGCCGTTCCGCGAGGTAGCCGCGCAGGGTGCCGGCGACCGCGGCGGGGCCTCCGGCCGCGGCGAGGAGGCGGCGGGCGCGCGCGGCGGCGCCACGGCGCCGCACAGCGAGGCGCAGGGCACGGCGGCGGCGCCACACAAACCGTCCGGCGAGGGCGGCGAGAAGGGCGGCGGGACCTCCCGCCAGCGCCGCTGCGGCGAGGCGCGCCGGCGGCAGCAGCGGCGACGGTTCGGCGGCGAGCGTGATGGCGGCGGGGCGCGGCGCGTCGTCGGAACGGAGTGCGAGCCGCGAGCCACCCGTCTCGGGGTCGTCGCTCACCACCTGCGTGGTCGGCCGCGCCTGGACCGGGATCGGCGCCGTGGCGACCGTGACGTAGGCGCGGGCGGCGGTGTCGTAGTAGGCGAGACGGACCGGCGGGAACTCCAGGGTGCCGGCGCGGAGGGGGCGGACGCGCCAGGTGAAGCGCTTGCCGCCGTTGATCGCCGCCGTGGCGACGCTGTTGTCGTAGATGCGGAAGTCGCGGACAAGTTCCTCCTGCAGTCCCAGCAACGGCGGGCGCAAGTTGGAGAGGCTGATCGCGCCGGTGACGTCGAGGGTCAGCGTGAGCGGGTCGCCGACCTTGCAGACGGCGGCGTCGAGGGCGGCGCGGGCGGCGAGGCCGCGGCCGACCGCGCCGACAAACCATTCGGGGCGCCCCTCCTCGGGCGGGGGCGTGACCCGCACCGTGACCGCCGGCGCGACGGCGAAGATCTCTTCCAAGCGGCCGCTGCCGCCGGGGTCGACGCCGGTGAGTACCGGCCCCTTGAAGATGAGCGGCCCGAAGGTGTAGTCGCCCTCGGCCTGCGGCGTGTAGTCGAGCCCGAGGCTGTAGACCCAGACATTGGTGCCGCCGCGGTTTTCCCGCGCCGGCTCGAAACGGAAGCGGATGGGACGCGGCCCCATGTCAAAGGAGAAAAGATTGCCCATGTCGAAGCCGTCGCGCGTGTAGTCGTTGATGTGGAAGGCGGGAATGCGGCCCGCGGCGGCGCGGGCGCGGTCGGACAGGATCGCGCGCAGGTCGGGCTGCTTGAGCCCCTTGATCTCGGCAAGGTCGAGAAAGGCGGCTTCGAGGCGGGGCGGCCGCTCGGGGTGGACCGGTTCGACGTCGTGGTAAGGCGGCGGCAGCGGCGCGAGGACGAGGGAGAGGGTGATGCGGAACGGTTCGTCGACCAGCGCCGCGGTTGCCGAGGCGGCGAGCGCCCCCGCTACGACCGACTGGCGGGTGATCCCGGTGACCGTCACCGGCGGCCCCGCGGCCGAGAGGGTACGCCCGCCGTGGCGCAGCGTCACCGGCCCCGTCGCGAAGAGGCCCTCGTGGCGCGGCCGGACCTGGAAGACAAAGGTGCGGGCCAGAACCGCCTCCTGGCTGAAGCGTCCGTTGATGATCGAAACCGAGCGGCGGCTGTTCGACTGCGAACCGAGAAAGACGGTTTCGGCGCCGCCGGCGAAAGCCGAGAGATCGGGCGCCTCCACCCCGTCGTCGGCGCCGTTGACCGTGACGTGGAGGTTGAACGACTCGCCGAGATAGATGCGGTCGCGGTCGGGGCGGACCGCGAGCGAGAGGGACTGCGCACGGGCGCTGCAGGCGGAGAACGACGTGAAAACCAGCGCACCGACAAGAACCCTCGCCATGCCGTACCGCCGCAGTGCGACGCCGGGTTGCAGCCGTTCCTTTTCAACCATCGGTCCGCCAGATTGCCTGAGTGTCCCCATAGAGCGCCCGCGTATCAACGTTTCACCCGTTACCGCCATCCTGCCAGGGATTGAACACGGCAACGCCTGTGTCGGCGAAATCCGTGGTGTTGCGCGTCGCCAGCGTGAGACCATGCACGCGTGCCGTGGCGGCCAGCAAACAGTCGATCACCGGACGGGGCCGACCCGACTGCTCGGCAGCGGCGCAGAGACGCCCCCATTCCAAGGCGATGCTGGAATCGACAGGCAGGATGCGCCCTTGGAAGCGCTGCGCCAGGTCATGGTCGAGCCACTCTTGCAGCCTTCCGGCCTGGCGGGTGTTCTGGTCGAGGCGCATAATCCCCTTGCACAGTTCCCCCAGCGTAACGACTGAAAGATAAAGGTGCTCCTCGTAGATCGAATCCAGCCAGGAGATCACTGGCGCGGCCGGCCGCGGTCGGATCAGTTCGGAAATGACGCAGGTGTCGAGCAGGACGTTCATAGCTTCACCTTGCGTCCCGTGTCCGCAGCGCGTGAAAGGTCCAGATCAATGCCCCGGAGCGGCGAGCGCCGGAAGAAACCGGCCAGGGACTCGCCGCCCGTCTTGTGCCGGACGTAGTCCTCGACGGGCAGAATGACCACGACGGGGGTGCCGCGCCTGGTGACGGTCTGCGGCCCCTCGGCCAAGGTCTTCTCGACCACTTCGCTGAACCTGTTCTTTGCGTCCTGCAAGGACCATGGCGTCTTCATGGCACCTCCCGTTCTGGCCAGACTGTCTAGCCGCAGAACAGCATGGAACAAATGCGGATGGACGTCAAGACGCCCACACGATCAAACCCGGGTTCCTGGCGCTTGCGAGGGACTGGCAGGCGACGCCGCCTACCAGTCTCGCTCGCTGGGCGCGAGGGGGATGTTGCGCATGCGCTGCCGCTTCTCCTCCTCGTGCTCCTTCTCCCGTTCGAGGGCGCGGCGGAGCAGTTCCTGCACGTCCTTGGGCGGCTCGGGCTTCTGCTCCGGCTTCTCCTCGGGCTGTTGCTGCGGCTGCTCCCGGGGCTCTTCCTGCGGTTGCTGCGGCTGTTCCCCGGGCTTCTCCTGCGGCTGCTGTTCGGGCGGCGGCTGCGCCGCTTGTCCCGACTGCGGCTGCCTGGGGAGCAGCTCGCGGATGCGCAGGAGGTTGTCGAGGGCGTGGCGCTGGTAGGGCCCGGGGTCCGGCGAGCGGAGCGCCTCGGTCTGCAGTCCTTCGGTCTCCTCGGCGAGCTGCTCGATCTCGGCGCGGGCCTCGGGCGTGAGCGTCGGCGCGTTGGTGTCGGCCTGCGCCTGCTGCTGCACCTGGTCGGCCCACGCCGGGAAGCGTTCGCGGAAACGCCGGGCGAGGTCGAGCGCCTCGGGCTGCGGCGGACGGCTCTCCGGCTGCTCCGCCACGGCGAGGGCGTTGGACTGCGCGGCGATCGCCTCGCCGACCAGCGGCGGCGGCGCGGCGACCTCTTTCCACAGGCCGTAGGCGAACGGCTCGACTTTGGCGATGCCCTGCAGCGCGGCGGCGTCGAGGTCGCGCAGGTTGCGGACGGCGTCGCGCATCGTGTCGCGGGCGCTTTCGAACATCGTGGCAAGCATGGCGCGCTGCTGCTCGTTCGTGATCGCCCCCGACTCGAGCAGCACCCGCTTGAGCGGGATGAGGAGGTCGGACGCGGCCGACTCGCGGTCGGCGAGCGTCTCGGCGGCGGCGATCAGGCGGGGGGCCTCGTTGGTGAAGGCGGCGGGAATTTCCTGCAGCAGGGCGCGCTGTTCGCGGAAGAGCCTTTCCAGCAGGGCGTCGGGCTGCGGCTGGGGGTGGGCCTTGAGGACCGTCTCGATGTGGGCGTTCTCGCGGGCCGCGGGAAGGTCGGGGGCGACACGCGCCAGGTTGCGCCGCCGTCGGGCATCCTCGGGCGAATCGCGCAACGCGGTTTGCAGGGCGGTGGCGGACGTCTCGAGCTGTTCGGTGCGCGCGGCGGCGCCCGCCTCGGCGGTGATGGCGCGCGACTGCCGGAGCGCGGCCGAACCGAGCAGCTCGGCGGCGCGCGGGCCGACGGTCCGGGAATCGGTCAGGGCGCGCAGCAGGCCGGCCGCCTCGTCGTGCTTGTCCGCCTTGAGCCAGGCGAGCGCGGCGTTGTAGCGCCAGGCGGCGGCGGTTTCGCTGTCGGCGCCGCGCGCGGCGGCGGTGAAGGCGGCGGCCGCCTCTTCGTAGCGGCCGCGGCGGTAGAGGGCCTGCCCGCGCCGCGCCGCCTCGCGTCCGCTGCCGTAGTCGGCCGGGGCGGTCGCGGCGGGGGCGTTGGTCGCGGACGCGGCATCCGTGTCGGCGGCGCGCGCCGGCGGCGCCACCGTGCAAAGACAGGCCAGCAGCGCCAGAGTCCGCGCCAGCGGCGGTGGCGCCGGGGTGCGGCTGCGGGCGCCGGCGAGGCGGCCGCGGGAGAGGCCGGCGGCGGCGAGGAGCGCGGCGATGGCGGGGAGCACGAAGAGGAGATAGCGCTCGACGTACTGGTTCTCCAGCGTCTCCTGCCGCTCCTTGGCCGTGACGTTGCGCAGGTGGCGGCGGTAGATCGCGCCGAGGGTGGTGTGGGCGGTGCCGGCGGTGGCGAGCGGAATGTACGAACCGCCCGAGGCGCGGGCGATCGCATCGAGCGTCGCGTCCATCAGGCGGGTTTGCACCGCCTGCCCCTTGAAGCGGACGATGTCGCCCTCCTTCTCGCCGGGGATCGGGGCGCCGGCGGGGTCGCCGATGCCGACGGTGAAGATCGGGATGCCGCGGCGGCCCGCCTCGCGCGCCGCTTCGGCGGCGTCGCCGGTGAGCTGCTCGCCGTCGGAGATCAGGAGGATCGCGTTGTGGTCCTCGGCCATCCCCTCGAGCGCTTCGAGCGCCTTGCGGACCGCGTCGGCGAGGTCGGTCTCGCCGCGCGGGGCCGATTCGGGCGAGAGGCCGTCGAGCGCCTGCCGCAGAAAGGCGTAGTCGGAAGTGAGCGGACAGAGGAGCACCCCCCTGCGGCGGAAGGCGAGCAACCCCGCGTGGTCGCCGCGGAGCTCGTCGATCAGGTCGAGAATGTCGACCTTGGCCCGCTCCAGGCGGTTGGGATGGACGTCGGCGGCGAGCATCGAGCGCGAGACGTCGACGGCGATCAGCAGGTTGCGGCCGCGGGTGACGACCGTCTCGTCGCGGCGGCCCCACTGCGGACGCGCCGCCGCGACGGTGAGGAGGGCGAGGGCCGCCAGCGCCAGCGCGAGCTGGGCGGCGGTGCGGGCGCGGGAGCGGGGCGGCAGCAGCCGCGGCTGCAGCGCCGGCGCGACGAGGTCGGCGAGGCGCGCCGCGGCGCGGGCCGATGCCCACCCCCAGGCGATCCCGACCACCGGGATCAGCGAGAGCAGCAGCAGCAGATAGGGATGGACGAAGCGGATCACAGCAGCCTCCGTGTCGTCAGCATACCGAGGGTCAGCGCCGCCCAGACGCACGCCGTGCCGGCGAGCAGCGGCCACAGGAACCATTCGTGGTAGCGCAGCAGGATCTCGCGGTCGACGCGGGTCGTCTCCAGCCGGCCGATGTCGTCGAGGGCGGCGGCGAGTCCGCCGGGGTCGCGCACGTTGAAGTAGCGGGCGCCGGTGGCTTCGGCGATGGCCTTGAGCTGCGCCTCGTCGAGCGACACCTCGCCCCAGCCGATCACCGAGCGGCCGAAGGCGTCGCGGGTGCGGAACGGCGCGCGGCCGGTCGAGCCGACGCCGATGGTGTAGACGCGGATGCCGAGCTTGCCGGCCGCCTCGGCCGCCTGCTCCGGGGGGATGATGCCGGTGTTCGACTCGCCGTCGCTGAGGAGCACCACGATTCTGGTCTTCGGCTCGGCGTCGGCGAGGCGGGCGCAGGCAGTGGCCAGACCGTCGCCGATCGCGGTGAGCAGCTCCTCCTGCGACACGGGGCGCCCCTGCTCGTCGATCTCGGCCTTGGGGATCTGCACCCCTTCGAGGACGTGCAGCAGGGCGCGGTGGTCGGCGGTGAGCGGACTCCGGGTCGAGGCGTACCCGCCGAAGGTGACCAGGGCGATCAGGTCGTCGGGGCGCTGGCGGATGAAGGCGGCGAAGGTCTCCTTGACGACGTCGAGCCGGGTCTTCTCGGCGACCGTGCCGAGGGCCGAGCGGGTGGAGAGGTCGAGCGCCTCCATCGACCCAGAGACGTCGACCGCCATGGCGATGGCGAGCGCATCGACCGTGCGGCGCTCGCGGGCGAGGAAGGTCTGCGGCCGCGCCGCGGCGACCACCAGCAGCGCCAGTCCCGCGAGGAAGAGGGCGGGGAGGAGGCGCGAGACGAGGACGCGCCACCCGGCGGTCTTGAGCGGCAGCCGGCGCATCGGCGCGAAAAGCACGCCGGCCCGCTCGCCGCGGCGGTAGAGGCGCCACGCGGCGAGGAGCCAGGGAAGAAAGAGCAGGAAGGCTATGGGGTAGGCGAAACGCATGGTGGTTGCACGAACGAACGGGCGGCGGCCACCGCCTGTTCGGCCATGGCGGGCGTGGCCGTCTGGCCGGCGAATTTGACCAGGTCGGCCGATTCGAGAAAGGCGCGCAGCGGCGGCAGGGTCGCCTCGTCGAAGGCCGGGTGGGCGACGGCGTCCTTGAGGAACTCCTCGGTCGTCTGCGACGGCGCGCGGATGCCGTGGGTCCGTTC
>CAYVKQ010000017.1:0-2188 GCA_964451945.1 uncultured Lentisphaerales bacterium | reverse complement strand
GTAACGCCGCACGACCTGCGTCAGTTCAATGTAGAAGTCCTTGTAGAGCCCTTTCTCGACCAGCCGCCGGCGCAGCAGCCGCTCGAGTTCGGCGAGTGCGCGCTCGCCGGGCGAGAGGCGCAGCTCGCGGACGTGGCGATGGAGACGGGCGAGGCCCCAGAGCGCCGCCGCCAGCAGCGCCGCCGCGGCGAGGCCGAGGAGCGTCCAGCCGGCGACCGTGCGCGCCGAGGGGGGGACGTAGACCGGCTGGGGGTCGATCTCGAGGTCGTCGCCTTCGGGGCGGGGCGGCGGCGGCGCGGCGGGAAAGACGACGGCGCGCGTGGCGAAGGAGGTGACGAGCGGCGGCACGCGGCGGGTGTCGCCGACCGTCACGGCGAAGGGGGCGAGGCGGTATTCGCGTTCGACCTCCGGGACCAGGCGCCACAGGAATTCGCGGCGGACTCCCTCGGCCGTCGTCACCGGATCGCGGGCGAAGTCCTCGGCGACGGCGAAACCCGAGAAACGGTCGCGCAGGTCGGGGAGCGTGACGGCGAGGTGCGGCGGCGCTGTCAGGGCGAGGGTGACCAGAAGGTCGCGCGCCGGATCGACCGTATCGGGCTCGGCCGCGACGGTGAGCGTGACCTCGCCCCAGGAGAGGTCGGCGGTGAAGGCCGCGGCGGCAAGGGGCTGAAACGACAATATCGACAATATCGATAATATCGGCACGGTCGGCCCTCTCCCGCTGCCGCGCCGCCTCACGCCGACCTCCTGGCGCGGGCGCGGCGGTGCTGGAAGAGGGCGCGGACGTCGTCGATGTAGGGGCGGTCGGTGGCGAGATCGAGCGTGTCGATGCCCCAGCGCCGCAGGTTGCGGCGCAGCGTCTCGGCGTCGCTGCGGGCCTGTTCGGCGAACGCCCCGCGCACGGCGCGCGAGGCGGTGTCGACCAGCAGCAGCTCCCCGGTTTCGGGGTCCTGCATCTGCACCAGGCCGACGTCGGGGAGCTCCGCCTCGCGCGGGTCGGCGACGCGGCAGGCGATCACGTCGTGGCGGCGGGCGAGCGCGCGCAGGGCGCGGTCGTAGCCCTCGTCCTGAAAGTCGCTGACCAGGAAAACCACGGCGCGGCGCTTCTGCACGTGGGTGAGGAAGCGGATCGCCCCGGCGATGTCGGTGCGGTCGCGGGTCTCGCCCGCGGCGAGCACCTCGCGCACGAGGCGCATCACCGCCGTGCGCCCCTTGCGCGGCGGAACCGACTTGACGATGCGGTCGCTGAAGAGGACGCAGCCGATCTTGTCCTGGTTGCGGATCGCCGTCAGCGCCAGCAGGCAGGTGATCTCGGCGGCGAGTTCCGACTTGGTGCGGCTCCCCGAGCCGAAGATCTGCGAGCCCGAGACGTCGACCAGAAAGACCACTGTCAGTTCGCGCTCCTCGGAGAACCGCTTGACGTGCGGATGGCCGGTGCGGGCGGTGACGTTCCAGTCGATGGCGCGCACGTCGTCGCCGGGAATGTAGGGGCGCACCTCGTCGAATTCGATCCCCTGTCCCTTGAACACCGAATGGTAGTCGCCCGAAAGGCGGTCGTCCAGCAGCCGCGACGTGAGGATGCGGATGCCGGCGACCTGGGCCATCAGCTGGGCGGTGTCGATGGGCATGATCGGTAATCGGTAATCGGTAATCAGTGATCGGTGATCGGTGAGCAGTGAGCAGTGATCAGGGCACGGGAAGGGTGGAGAGGATCTTGGCGATGAGGGTGTCGGAGGTCTGTTCCTCGGCCTCGGCCTCGTAGGTGAGGAGGATGCGGTGGCGCAGCACGTCGGGGGCGATCTCCTTGACGTCGAGCGGCGTGGCGTAGGCGCGTCCGTGGAGCATGGCGTGGGCGCGGGCGGCGAGGTTGAGGCAGAGGGTGGCGCGCGGCGAGGCGCCCATCTGGATCTGGCCTGCCAAGGCGTCGAGCTTGAACGCCTTGGGTTCGCGGGTGGCGAAAACGATGTCGAGAATGTATTCGCCGACCTTCTCGTCGCAATAGACCTGCTCGAAGACCGAGCGCAGGGTCTCGAGGTTTCCGGCGCTGAAAACCGGTTTGGCCGCGGCGGGGCGCGGCGCGGTGAAACGGGTCATGATGCGCCGCTCGTCGTCGCGCGAGGGGTAGGCGAGGAGGACCTTGAGCATGAAGCGGTCGACCTGCGCCTCGGGGAGCGGATAGGTCCCCTCG
>CAYVKQ010000016.1:0-20802 GCA_964451945.1 uncultured Lentisphaerales bacterium | reverse complement strand
GGTTTTCGCGCAGGAAGCGGAGGCAGACGTCGAAGGTCGCCCCGCCCCAGCACTCGAGCGAATAGTAGCCCGCGTTGTCCACGGCGTCGGCGATCGCCAGAATGTCGTCGGTGCGCATCCGCGTCGCCCACAGCGACTGGTGCGCGTCGCGCAGCGTCGTGTCGGTGATCCGCACACGGGGTTTGACGGCTTCCGCCGGGGGTTGCGCCTGTGGGTCTTGAACCGCTTTTTTCATCCGTGTTGTTCTCCGCTTCTGCCGAAGAGGTGCAGAAAAGAACCATCAGTATGACATTTTTCTAAAATTTGTCACCATCAATCGGCGGGTGCTCACTTCAGCATCACCTGGCCGCCGGTGACGGGGAGCGCCTGTCCCGTTTCGTAGGCCTGGTCGACGAGGTAGTAGAGCGCCTTCATCACGTCGGGGGTGGTACACCCCCGCCCCATCGGCACCTTCGCCTCGTAGAACGCCCGCACGTCGGCGATCGTCCTGGCCCCCGGGACTTTCCCCGTATTAAGATATTGGACAAAGAGGCCGGTCTTGGAATTCGACCACAGGGGGCCGTCGAGGAAATTGCCGGGGCAGATCGCGTTGACCTTGACGTGATCCTCGACCAGCTCCAGGGCGAAACTCTGCGTGAGGCCGATGCCGCCGAATTTGCTGCCGGCGTAGGAACCGTTCTTGTTGGACCCCTGCAGCCCCGACTTTGAGTTGATCTGGATGATGTCGAACCACGGTCCGGGACAGGCGGCGTGCTGCAGCGCCATGACCCTGGCGACCGCCTGGACGCAGAGAAAATATCCCTTGTAGTTGACGTTGGTGACGAAATCGAGGTCGGCGACCGTCTGCGTCTTGACGCTGGCCGCCTTGAGTACGCCGGCGTTGGAGACGAAGAGGTCGATGCCGCCAAAGGCGGCGACCGCGGCCTGGACGGCCCGGCGCACCGAGTCCGGGTCGGTGACGTTCATCGCCACGCCCGCGGCGACCGGCGCGCCCGCCGCCGCGTTGATCCGTGCAGCGGCGGCCTCGACCCCGGCCACGTTGATGTCGGCGAGGACCACCCAGGCGCCCTCGTCCGCGAGGGCGGCGGCGATCTCGCAGCCGAATCCCTGCGCCGCCCCGGTGACCATCGCCACCCTTCCCGCCACGCGGCCCGGACGGGCGGCGCACGCCGCCGTGACGCGGCCGATCCCGGGGATCACCGTTTCCGCGGCGCCGGCGGAAACATACGGACGGAGCGCCTCCGCAACCGCCTGCGGCGCGGCGCCGGCCGGCAGGCCGAGCGACCCGTCCGCGTCGGCGGCGGCGAGAGTGAGGCGGGGTAGGCGGTCATCGGCGGCCAGCAGGCCGCGCACGGCGGGGAGAAAATCAACGGACATAACGCTCCTTCGGAAATGGGGTTCTTTGTCTCTAGAATAGCGGCCGCGGGGATCCTTGTGAAGCCGGAACTGCGGAACAAATGGGCTCGAAGCCGACCGGCGGCATGCGCTACACTGAAGGCATGACTAGGGAAGCAGGACAGACCATGCGGATCGATCTGGCGTCGCGGGAACTGCCGCGCGCCTCAGCCCCGCGGACGATGCGGCGGCGCGCGGCATCGGCCGGCGCCACGACGTTCTCCGCCCGGCGGCGCGACCGCATGGACCGCAACACGCCCTATGATCTGTTGCTGGAAAGCGTCTACGACGGCGTGTTGATCACCGACCGCAGGGGGCGCGTCATCGACTTCAACGGCCGCGCCGCCGAATTCTTCCAGGCGGGCGAGGAGCAGTTGCTGGGGATGCCGGTGTGGAACCTTTTCTCCGGTGCCGACGACACGCTGGTGGAGACGATCCAGGCCAACCTGCAGAGCCACAAGTACGCGCTGATCGAGGCGCTGTGCCTCCGTGCCGACGGCACATCGTTCCCGACCGAAATCGCCGTCAACCGCATCGACCTCGACGAAGAGGGGCACCAGCTCTGTTTCTTCGTGCGCGACACGACGGTGCGCAAACGGGCACAGGCGGCACTGGAGGACGCGGTCGAACGGCTGCAGGCGCATGACCGGGCGCGGATGGAATTCGTCTCAAACGTCTCGCACGAACTCCGCACGCCGCTGACCTCGATGATCTATGCCGTCAACAACATGTTGCGCGGCGTGGTCGGGCCGCTGCCCGAGAAAGTGGTGCGCTACCTGGAGCGTTTCGACTCCGACTGCAAGCGGCTGCTGACGACTGTCAACGACATCCTCGACCTGCGCCAGATGGAGTCGCAGACCCTCACCCTGGCCAAGAGCCGCGTCGCCTGCGCGGCGCTGATCCACACCGGGGTCGAGACCCTGCGTGTCCAGGCCGACGCCAAGAAGATCCGCATCCTCGTCGAGCTGCCGCCCTACGACCTGTTCAGCGTCTGCGACGTGCAGAAGATGGAGCGGGTGATGATCAACGTGCTGGGCAACGCGGTGAAGTTCACCCCGGACGAGGGCGGAACGATCACGGTGCGGCTGGAGCGCGACCTGGAACAGGATAACCTGGCGCTGATCACGGTCGGCGACAGCGGCGTGGGAATCCCCCCCGAGGCGCTGCAGCGGATCACGCAGCGCTACTTCCGCGTCGGCAGCCATGTGACCGGTTCGGGGCTCGGCCTTTCGATCTCCCGCGAAATCGTCGAGCTGCACGGCGGCTCGCTGCGCGTGGCCAGTCCCGTCCCGGGAAGCGACGGCGGCACCGCCGTGTCGATCCGCCTCCCGCTGGGCGAACCGCCGACGGTGGCGGTGTTCGGCGCGACCGCGGAGGTCGCGGCGGAGGCCGCGCGGCAGGTGGTGCGGCACGGCTACCGCGCGCGCGAGGCGCATACGGCCGAAGAGGCGCTGCAGCTATGCACGGTCCACGAAACCGACATGCTCGTGTTCGAGTGCGCGTGCGGAACGAACCCCGACTTCGAGCTCCTGCTGAAGGTGCGCAACGACGCGCGCACCCGGCAATTGCCGGCGCTGGTGGTGTCGCGCAGCGAAGTCGCCAAACCGTGCCAGGAGATGCTGCACCACCTCGGGATTCCGGTGCTGCCGATCCCGTGGAAGGAATCGGACCTGGCCGAACGCCTGAGCGCCGCCTTTTCCGGCCGCTCGCGCATCAACCCCGTCTGACGAAGACGATTCGTGAATGGAGAAAGGCAGGCAGACAGATGACTATGAAAACGACAGTGACGGATCTCGCCATCGCCGGCTTGGCGATCTGCGCGCGCGCGGCGGCGCCCGTGGACAGGATCCCGGTGAAAATCGGCGGCGGTCTGCAGGACTGGCAGATCGTGCAGCAGAACGAAAGCGGCGCGGGCGACGTCGAACTGCACGGCACGTGGCTGCCGCAGACGGACAAGGCGAAGCGCACGGTCTTCGTGCGCGTCGTGAACGAAGACGACCGCTCGCCCGTGAGCCGGACGCTCGACTGGCATCCGGCCGAGACCGCGACAAACGGCAGCTGGCGCGCGAAGCTCTCGATTCCGCGCGGCGGGCTCTACCGTGTCGAAACGCTGCTCCGCAAGGGTGACCTCAGGCTCGACTGGAACCCGAACGGCGAAGCCGTCGCGCACGTCGGCGTGGGCGACATCTGGGTGATCGCCGGGCAGAGCAACGCGGACGGCAATGGGCGTTCCGCCGCCCTCGATCCACCGGAACTCGGCATCCACGTGTTCCGCCATTGCGGCGAATGGGGCCTTGCGACGCATCCGCTCCATGATGGCACGCGCTCGAAATACGCCGCCGACTACGGCACCGCCTGCCATTCGCCGTGGCTCGCGTTCGCCCGCACCGTGAAGGCGCGCGTCGGCTATCCGGTCGGACTCGTCCCCGCCGCTCTCGGCGGCTCCGGCATCGCCTCGTGGCTTCCGGAGAAGAAGGGCGAGCTTTTCGACGCGATGAAGCGCATCTGCGCCGACGCCTGCGGCATGAAGGCCAAAGGCCTCCTCTGGTACCAGGGCTGCACCGACACGCTCACGCCCGAAGGCACCAACTACTATCCGCACCTCGCGAGCTTCATCCGGCAGGCGCGCGCGGCCTTCGGAGATCCGGAATTCCCGATCCTCTCCGTGCAAATCAACCGTGTGAACAACCATCCCGCCGGCTTCTGGACGCCGCCGCGCTGGGACCTGATCCGCGAGGCCCAGCGCCAGGCGGCGCACGACTTCAAGGCGCACTGGCTCGTCTCCCCGTTCGACTGCGTCTTCGACGACTGCATCCACAATTCCGCCCACTCCAACATCCGGCTCGGCCGCCGCGTCGCCGACCTCGCGCTCGGCAGGGTGTACGGCTTCGACATCGCCTGCCTCTGCCCCGACGCGCGCGAGGCGACGCGCGCGGCGGATGGGCTTTCGATCGCGATCCTCTTCGACAACGTCGCGGGCGACCTGCAGTTCGAACCGCGCGATCCCGCGTATTTCCCCTTTCTGGTCACCGACGCCAAAGGCACGGTGCCGGTCAAGGAAGTGAAGGCCGGTCCGTCCGCGGTGATCGTCCTCAAGCTCGACCGCGCGCTCGAAGGCGCGGCGACCGTCGTCGGCGCGCCCGGCACGAACCCGCCGATCGTCGTCCCGCAGGATGTCCCCGGCTATCGTCCGATGCTCGCGTTCACGCTCCCCGTCGCGCCACCGGCGGAGTGATTGGCGTCCCCTGTCTTTCTGATTGATCTTTCCCGCCAATCGCGGCACACTGCGTGGCATGAACATGGTTCGTCCCTTTTTTTGCGCGCGATTCCTATCCGTTTCCGCCGCGGCCGCCGTCTGCGTGCGCGCTGTCGCAGCCGATCCCGGAGGCGATGGCCGCCACCCACTGGCGGACCAGGCGCGGGCCGAGATGGTGGCGGCGCGCGACCGGGTGTTTCCCGCCCTGGTGTTTGTCAAGGTCGTGCAGCAGACCCACGAGCGGGGCGAACGGTCGGCCCGCGAAGCCGCCGGCAGCGGCGTGCTGATCGCCGCGAACGGGGAGTTCCTGACCAACTGGCATGTGGTCGACAAGGCGGCCGGGCTGCGCGGCCTGCTCACCGACGGCCGGGCGTTTCCGGCCGAGCTGATCGGCGCCGACAAGGACACCGACCTCGCCCTCTGCCGCCTGACGCTCCCGCCGGAGGAACGCATCCCGTACGCTCCGCTGGGCGATTCGACCGCGCTGACCGAGGGCGACCCCGTGTTCGTCATGGGCGCCCCGTGGGGGCTCAGCCGCTCCATCTCGGCCGGCATCGTCTCCTGCACCCGCCGCTACCTCGCCGGCGCCAGCGAATACACGCTCTGGCTGCAGACCGACGCCTCGGTCAACCCCGGCAATTCGGGCGGCCCCGTCGTGAGCGGCGCGGGCGAAGTCGTTGGCATCACCGCGCGCGGCACGTTTTTCGGCGGCGACCTCGCCTTCGCCATCCCCGCCAGCGACGCGGCGGTGATCATCGACCAGCTCCGCCGCTTCGGCCGGATGAACTGGAGCTGGACCGGGCTGCAGCTCCAGCCGATCCGCGACTTCGACCGCAATGTCTATTTCGACTTCGACAACGGCGTCATCGTCTCGGCCACCGACCCCGGCAGCCCCTCCCGCGCCGCCGGCCTCCTCCCCAAGGACCGCATCGCCGCCGTCAACGGCCAGCCCGTGACCGCGCTCACACAGGAGGACATCCCCGGCATCAACCGCCTCCTCGGCCTCCTCCCCAAGGATGCCCCGGCCGCCCTCACCGTCCTGCGCGGCGCCGACACGCTGACGCTCGCCATCACCCCGCGCGACAAAGGGCGCGTCGAGGGCGAGGAGAAGGATTTCCCCCGCTGGGACTTCACCGCCAAGGCGGTCAACCAGTTCGACACCCCCAACCTTTTCTTCTACCGCGAAGAGGGCGTGTTCGTTTTCGGCACGCGGCAGCCGGGCAACGCCGACAACGCCGGGCTCCAGCGGCAGGACATCCTGCTGCGGATCGGTGCGCGCGAAATCCACACGCTCGACGACCTCGCGGCGGCCCACGCCGCGGCCATCGACGACCTGCCGCGGAACCACCGCCTCCTCTTCACCGTGCTGCGCAACGGCCAGCAGCGCCAGATCGTGCTCGATTTCGCGCGCGATTTCAACCGCCGCTAACCCGGAAACAGGAGACCGCCATGAGCCCCCGCCACCGCCGGCACACCCGCCCAGTCCCGTTCGCGTTCCTCGTCCCGCTCGCGTTCCTCGCCGCGGCCGCGCCCGGACTGTCTGCCGGCGCCGCCCCGGACCCCGCCGCGCCGCCCCCTGCCGAACAGCTGGCGTGGCTCGACCGCCTCGCGCCGGCGCAGGTCAGGGTCGCCTACACGCTCCGCTACCACAAGGGCGAGCCTCCGGAAGTGTCGGGAGGCGGCACGCGCTGCCCCAACTGCGGCCGGATTCACGGCGAGGACGGCGACGACTACGTCGCACAGGAACGGCCGTTCGAGACCGCCGGCTGGCTGGTCGCCGACGACCGCGTCGTCATCCCCGACCCCGAGATCGCCGCGCCGTTCATCGACACGATCACCGTCTCGGCGGGCGACGCGAGCGTCGGCGCCACTGAAGCCGCTTTCTTCACCGACCGCGATGCGCTGTTGCTGCGTCTCGAAGCGCCGCTGGCGCAGGCGCGGCCGCTGCGGTTCGACGGCGTCGCCGGCGAACGCCTCTACCTGGCGACCGCCGCACCGGCCGAGGCCGACTGGCTGACGACGCTCCGGCCCTACGCCCCCGCGCTCGGCCTTTCCGCGCGGCTGGGGCGTGTTTCCCTGGACGAGGCCAACGGCGTTGTGCTGGATGATCGCGGACGGCCGCTCCGCCTGGCCGCCAACGGCAAGCGGCCCTTCGGGGACGATCCCGCGCCGGTCGCGTCCTGGCCCGCCGTCGCCGCCGACGCGTTTGAACAGCAGCGCCTCCGGATCGAAGCCCGCATCGGCGCGGGAATCCATCTGGCGACGCTGCACTTCCGCAGTCCGAAGGAAGACCGTTCCGCCGCCGGCCGCCACGGGCGCCGCTACTCCTTTTCATCCTTCGCGGACGATGACGAGAACGACCAGGCGCCGATCCAGTACGCGCTCGCGGTCCAGACCGGCGTGCGGCAGTTCCTGGTTCTGAAGAAACTCGCCCATGCGCAGACCGCCCGCCTGGAGAAGATCCTGCTGACCGTCGCCGACCGCGAGCCGGCCGAGGCGGTGTTCGCGGCCTCGCTGGCCGATTACGGCGCCTTTGTCGCCACCTGCGACGCCCTCGCCGGCCAGGAACCGCCCCCTGTGGCGGCGGGCGATCTCGCCGGCTACCGCGACCGCCTACTCCATTTCGTCAAGCTCTCCGTCCGCGGCGAGCAGCTCGTCACCGCCTTCGGCCGCCGCCGCGTCGCCTCCTTCTCCCGCGGCTGGCGGAACATGGTCCTCCCCGAGATCCAGGGGCGCGAGGACGAGCACGCCGCATTCGACTGCGACGGCCGGCTGGTGCTGCTGCCCCTGCTGCGGCGCAGCAAGACCGAGACGGGCGAACGGTACGCCTACCGCTACCGGGAGGCGCAGGCCACGCCCGCCGCCGAGATCGTCCGCCTGCTGGCACACCTCGGCGGCGGAGCGGCCGACGCCTCCAACATCCCCCTCTCCGTGGCGGAGGAGAGCCGCACCGCCTGGCTCGGTGTCGACCTCCAGGAACTGACGGCCGAGCTGGCGACCGCCAACAAGGTTGCGCACCTGATCGACCGTGAAAACCGTTCCGGCGCGCTGGTCACCGCCGTCTACCCCGATTCGCCCGCCAGCCGCGCCGGTCTGAAAAGCGGCGACGTCCTGCTGCGCCTCCACCTCGCCGCCGCCGCGAAGCCGATCCCCGTCTCCGCCGCGAGCGAAAGCCCCTACGGGGAAATGGCGTTCCCATGGGAGCAGCTCGACGAACTCCCCGAAGAGATGTTCAACGAAATCCCGCCCCCCTGGCCATCGACCGAGAACGCCCTCGCCGGAGCGCTCGCCGCGATCGGCTTCGGCAACCCGTTCCAGCTGGAGATGGCGCGGGACGGCGCCGTCTCCCGCCTCGACCTGACCGTCGAAGTCAGTCCGCCCCACTTCGGCACGACGCCCAAGGCCACGATCGATCCGATCGGGATCTCCGTCTGCGACGTCACGTTCGAGGTGGCGCGCTACCTGCGGCGGCAGGTGGCCGACCCCGGCGTCGTGGTTTCGCGCGTCGAGCCGGGCAGCGCCGCCTCCGTGGCCGGCATCAAGCCCTTCGAACTCATCACCCATGTCAACGACCAGCCGGTGGCCAACACCGCCGACTTTCAGAAGCGAATCGCCGATGCCGACGCGTTCCGCCTGACCGTCCGCCGCATGAACCGCGAACGGATCGTCCCCCTCGGGAAGAAACCGCCGGAACCGGAGAACCGGTAGCGCGCGGCTCACGATCGAAGCCAGACGCCGACGCGCATGCCGCGACAGGGAGGGAAGAAAATGTTTCTCGGACGGAAAAAGCGTGTTCCAGCGGTCGTGCCACCGGCAACCGGCCGACCGGCGCGCGATCCCTTTGAGGCCGTGCCGCTGGCGGCTCCGGGGGTCGCCGAGGAGCGCGGCGACGACGGGTCGCTCGTGCTGGTGCACCGCGTGCCGGTGCCACCGCGCTACGCCCGACTGCTGGGGCGCTACCTCGGACGCGAGCGGGTTTCACGGACCGTGCTCGATGAAAATGGCGCCTTTTTCTGGCGGCAAATCGACGGCGTGCGCTCCCTGGGGTCCATCGCCGACGCCGTCCGCGTCCGGCTCAACCAGCCCGAAGCACAGGCACGCGAGTCGGCGATCGCCTTCACCAAGGATCTGATGAAGCGCAACCTGATCCAGTTGAAACTGAAGGCATAGGGGGATTGCCGTGACCGTTTTGGCCGCACTGCCAGGCGGACTGACGCCCGACGATCCGGTGCTGATCTTCGCCGCAGTCATGGTGATCCTGCTGGTGGCGCCGCTTCTTTTCGAGCGGCTTCGGGTTCCCGGGATGGTCGGGCTGATCGCGGCGGGGCTGCTCCTCGGCCCCCATGGCGCCGGGCTTTTCGAGAACAACGCCACTTTCCGCCTGCTCTCCACCGTCGGGCTGATCTACCTGATGTTTCTCGCCGGCCTGGAGATCAACCTCGGCGAATTCAAGGCGCACCGCGCCGACAGCCTCGTCTTCGGCCTGCTCACGTTCCTGATCCCGCAGACGTTCGGCGCCGTACTGGCCCGGGCGGTGATCCCGGGGTTTTCGTGGCCGCAGGCCATCCTGCTGGCCAGCATGTTCGCCTCGCACACGCTGCTGCCGCATCCGATCGCCTCGCGCCTGGGGCTGGCCAAACACCGCGCGGTCGTGGCAAGCGTCGGCGCCACGATCCTCACCGACACCGCCGCCCTGCTGGTGCTGGCGATGATCGCCAAACTCAGCCGCAACGCGCTCACGCCCCGTTTCTTTCTGCAGCAGGCCGGGCTGCTGCTGGCGCTCGGCTGGCTCGTCCTGAAGGGGCTGCCGCGGGTCGGCTACTGGTTTTTCCGCGACATGGATCCCGACGGCGCAGCCGAATTCGTCTTTGTGCTGGCGGCGGTCTTCCTGGCGGCCGTCGGCGCCTCCCTGGCCGGGGTCGAGCCGATCATCGGCGCCTTTCTGGCCGGGCTGGCGCTAAGCCAACTCGTCCCCGAGCACGGTGTGCTGCGCAGCCGTCTCGAATTCACCGGGCACGCGTTGTTCATCCCCTTTTTCCTCCTCTCGGTCGGCATGCTGGTCGACCCGCGCATCTTTCTGACCGGCTGGGCGGCGTGGCGGGTGGCGGGATTCATGTGCGTGACGGTGGTCGCCGCCAAGTACGCCGCCGCCACCCTCTCGGCGCGGCTGTTCCGCATGGACCGCGCGAAAAAGATGCTGATGTTCGGCCTGACAGTCAACCAGGCGGCGGCGACGCTCGCGGCGGCGCTGGTCGGGCGGCGCCTGGGGCTGCTGGACGACAGCGTGCTCAACGGCACCGTGATGATGATCCTCGTCACCTGCGTCCTCGGGCCGTGGCTCACGCAGCGCTTCGGCCGGCGGGTGGCGACGGCGCGGGAGGACACCCCCGCCGCCGCACCGGCGCCAAGGCCGGTGCGGGTGCTGGTGAGCCTGGGCTCGCCGCAGGCGGCCGAACGGCTGCTGGACCTCGCCGTTCTGGTGCGCGGAAGCGAACAATGGCAGCCGGTGTACGCGCTCCACGTCGTCGCCGAAGGGGGCGATGTCGAAGCGGGCATCAACGCCTCCGACCGCGTGCTCGCCGCCGCCATGGTCCGTGGCGCGGCGGCCGGCGCGACGGTGCAGGGGACGGCGCGGATCGAGGCGAATCCGGCGGCGGGGATCGTGCGGGCGGCGCGCGAGCTGCGCGCCACGGCTCTGGTTCTGGGGTGGGGCGACCGCACGCCTGCGCGGACGCTGCTCTTCCGCTCGCTGCTCGACCGGGTGCTCGGCGGCACGCGGCGGCAGACCGTGCTCGTCTGCCGCGCCCCCTATCCACTGGCGGCGGTGCGCCGGGTGGTGGTCGTCGTGCCGCCCCTCATGGAGCGGCAGCGCGGGTTCGGCGGCGGCGTGGCCACCGTGTGCCGCCTGGCGGCCCGCATCGGTGCCGCAGTGGAGGTTTTCGGCGAGGAGCACGGCCTCAAGACACTGCAAGGAATCGCCGCCGCCGAGCGGGCTCGGGTCGACGCCGGCTGGGTCCCCTACGACGATTGGGAGGACATTCTCAACATTCTCGCGCGTCATCTGGTCGCGGAGGACATGCTGGTTTTGCTCAGTCCGCGGAGCGGCCAGCTGGCGTGGGACCGGACGGTTGAACGGCTGCCGGCGCAGCTCGCGAGGCGCTTCCCGTCGCACAACGCCGTGCTCGTCTACCCGCCCGACCCCGACGCCGACGCCGGCGGCGAGGGGGTGGCATCGGCCCGTTCCGAGGCGCGGGCCGACCCGTTTCCTGACGACGGCATTTTTGCGCGCGCCGCCACCGATGCGCTGACCGACGGCGCGGGGACGGTCGGCGCGGCGATCACCACCCTGGTGCGCCGCCGTTTCGGCGATGGCCCCCTGGCGCAGCACGTGGTCCGGGCGCTGGAGAAGAACGAGGCGGTGGAACTGGCCGAGGGTGTCTGGCTGCTGCACGCCCACGTCGAGGGACTCGCCGAAGCGGCGCTGCTGCTGGCCGCGGGCCGTTTCGAGCACCCCGGCCGTCCGCCGGCGCGGATCGTCGCGCTGCTGGCTAGCCCGCTCGACAGCCCCCCCGAGCAGCACCTGCAGCTGCTCGCGGCCTTCGCGCGCGTCGCGCAAGACGAGGTATGCGTGACGCGCCTCGCGGCCGCCGCCGACGCCGCCTCCCTGCTCGCCGCTTTGCGCGAGGATCCAGTCAGCACTCATCGGTGATCGGTCATCGGTGACCAACACCGATCACTGCTCACTGGTTCTGGCGCAGCTGTGCCAGTACGTGCGTTTCGGAGTCGCTGATCGCGGCGAGCAGGGCGTCGGCGTCTTCGGCGGCGCGGATGCGCGCCAGCAGGTCGGTCGTGCCGAGCATGGTGCAGAGGCGGGCCAGGACGTGCAGGTGGAGGCGGTCGTCGAGGCAGCAGATCAGGAAGAAGACATCGGTGTTCTCGCCGTCGGGCGCGCCGAAGGGAATCGGGGTCTCGGTGCGCGCGAGGAGGGCGAACGAGTCGGGCGCCAGGTAGGGGTCGTGATGGCGCGGATGGACCAGCGCCACGCCGCCCGCGAGGCCCGTGGAGCAGGCGGCTTCGCGTTCGGCCAGGCTGCGGACAAGGTCGGCCGGCGCGTAGAGCAGCCCCGCCGCTTCGGCAACTGCGACCAGGTCGCGGATCACCGCCGCCTTGGTGCGCGAGCGCAGGCCGATCGACATGCGGTCGGGCGCGAAGAGGCTGCCGACCAGCGGGAAGCGGCCTTCGCGGCAGCGGGTGCCGAGCGACGTGCCGCGGTGGTAGGCGCTCAATGGAAGCCGGCCCATCTTCAGAATCCGCTGCGAGGCCCAGGTGTCGAGTTCCTCGGCGTCGAAACAGATCCGTTCGCCGCACGGCGTGAACGGCACATCCCGCTGCTTCACCATGCGCGTCAGCACGTCGGGTTCGATGTGCAGATACTTCGACGCCTCTTCGAATGACAAATGCCGACCGGCCATCGCGTCCGCCTTCCACCCCGCCGCCTGTTGCGGCGCGGAACAAACATGTCACCATTCAACGGCAGCGGGCGGCGGAATGCAACAAGAATCGAGCCGCGGCGTAAATTGGCGCTGTCGCAATGCGGGGGGATCGGGTATCCTGTCCACATGGATCGTGTGTTCTATCTGCTGCGCCGGGTGCTGCTGGCGGTGCCGACCTTCATCGGGATCACGCTGGTGTGCTTCGCCCTCACCCGCGTGCTGCCCGGCGGACCGGTGGAGATGCGCCTGCTGCGGATGCGCGGCATCGGCGAGGCAGGCGCGGGCGCCGCCGAGGCGCGGCCGGGCGCCTCGATCACCGAGGACCAGCGGCGCGCCCTCAACGCCAAGTTCGGCTTCGACAAGCCGTTTCTCGTCCAGTACGCCGCCTGGCTGGTGCGCGACCGGATGGGGCTGCGGATGACCTCCTACGACTTCCCCAACCGCACCGCCTGGGACCTGATCGCCTCGCGCTTCCCGGTCTCGCTCGGATTCGGCATCACCGGCTTTCTCCTCTCCTACCTCGTCTGCATCCCCCTCGGGATCGCCAAGGCGCTGCGCCACGGCACGCGCTTCGACGCGGCTTCGAGCCTGGCGGTCTTCGTCGGCTACGCCGTCCCCTCGTTCGCCCTCGCCATGTTGCTGCGCACCGCCCTCTGCGGCACGGTCGACGGACTCTGGGACCTCTTCCCCCTCGGCGGGTTCGAATCGGCCGGCGCCGCCGCACTCCCCTTCTGGCGGCGGCTGGGCGACCGCGCCTGGCACATGGCGCTCCCTGTCGCCTGCTACATGGCGGGGAGTTTCGCCGTGCTGACGCTGATGATGAAGAACGCCGCCCTCGACCAGATCGCCAGCGACTACGTGCGGACGGTCCTGGCCAAGGGGGCCTCGTTCCGCCACGCGGTGTGGCGCCACGCCTTCCGCAACGCCCTGATCCCCATCGCCACCGGCGTGGGCGGCATCCTCACCGTCTTCTTCGCCGGGTCGGTGATCATCGAGACCATCTTCGAGATTCCGGGAATGGGACACCTCAGCCTGACCGCCCTGGTGCGCCGCGACTACGCCGTCTTCATGGCGCTCCTCTCGCTAACCGCCTCGCTGCAGCTGGCCGGCAATTTGATCTCGGACGTCTGCTACATGATCATCGACCCCCGTATCCACTTCGGCCGCTGATGTCCACACCCCCTCTCCAGACCCGCTCGCTCAACGCCAAACGGTTCGCCGCCTTCCGCCGCAACCGCCGGGCCTGGGTCGCGCTGTGGGCGCTCGCCGCGCTGGCCGCCGCGAGCATGGCCGCCGGCCTCCTCTGCAACGGCAGGCCGCTGCTGCTGGTGCTCGACGGCAAGTGCTTCTTCCCCGCGTTCCACGCTCCCGGCGAACACGCGCTGCTGGGCAACAACCGCTTCACGCGGATGACCGACTACCGTGCCCTGGCCGCCTCGGAGCGCTTCGCCGCCAACCCCGGGAACCATGTCCTCTTCGCACCGGTCCCCCACGGACCCAACGACATCCTCGCCCCCGACGCCTTCGAACGGTACCGCCGCATGCGGCTGACCGTGGCGCCGGCGCCGCAGGTTGGACGCCTCAACGTCACCGCCGACGGCGCGATCATCCGGCCGCTCGCCTGCGAGCCGTTCTTCCCCGAAGGGACGACGCTCGAAGGCAAACCGCTCGCCACGCACTGGCGGCTCACCGACGCCCTGACGGCCGCGATCCGCGCCCGCTTCGCCAACCGCGCCGCGCCGGCGTTTGAAACGGAGCTGCAACGCGCCGACGGCGGCGGAGCGGCCCTCTTCGCGCTCAGCCCCTACGAGCCGCGCCCGGCCCCGCCCGAAACGGTGCGCCTGCTGCTGCGCACCTCCGCGGCGGGGGCCTTCGCGCCGCTGAGCTGCCGGCTCGGCGCGGATGGCCTGCGCGCGGCCACGGCGGCGGAAACGCTCCCCGCGCGGCTGCGGCAAGCCTTCAACGGCGACGCAACGCTGGCGGCCGAACTGGAGCCGCTGGTGCGCGCTGCGCTGGAGAACGGAGCGGCCGCGGGAAGCGGCCTGTGGCGCGGGACGGCGGCCCGCTTCACGTGCGAGCTGCCGCCGGTTTCGTGGCCGCACCGGCCGGTGCCGGGGCACTGGATGGGGGTGGACGGCGCCGGCCGCGACGTCCTGGCCCGCGTCCTCTACGGCCTGCGCACGGGGCTCCTCTTCGGTGCGCTGCTGGTGGTCTGGGCGATGTGCCTCGGATTGGTGGTGGGGGCGGTGCAGGGGTTTTTCGGCGGCTGGTGCGACCTCCTGGGGCAGCGCCTGATTGAAATCTGGTCGGCCCTCCCCTTCCTCTACGTCATGATCCTGATCGGCTCGGTGCTGGGACGGAGCTTCCTGCTGCTGCTGATCTGCTACGGCCTCTTCAACTGGATCGGCATCTCGACCTACATGCGCGCCGAGTTCCTCCGCCTGCGCGGCCGGCCGTTCGTCGAGGCCGCCCGCTGCCAGGGACTCGGCGCGGGGCGGATCATCTTCCGCCACATCCTCCCCAACGCGCTGACCCCGCTGATCACCCTCTTCCCCTTCAGCCTCGTGGGCGCCATCGCCGCGCTCTCGGCGCTCGACTTCCTCGGCTTCGGCCTGCCGCCCCTGGCGCCGAGCTGGGGCGAACTGCTCAACCAGGCCCAGACCCACCGCGGCGCGTGGTGGCTGGTCGCCTTCCCCTCCGCCGCCCTGTTCGTCGTCATGCTCCTGGCCGTGCTCATCGGCGAAGGACTGCGTGACGCCTTCGACCCCAAACCCAAAAGCAGAATGGAGTAATGCCATGAACCTCAAGGAACTCGTCATCCACAACCGCTCCTTCCGCCGTTTCGCGCAGGTCCCCCGCCCCAGCCGCATGGTGCTGGAGGAACTGGTCGCGACGGCCCGCCTGGCCGCCAGCGGCGGCAACCTGCAGCCGCTCCGCTACTGGCTGGTCGACACCCCCGAAGCCTGCGCGTCGGTCTTCCCGCTCACCCGCTGGGCCGGCCTGCTGAAGGACTGGAACCCCGCGCCGTCGGAAGGCCCCACCGCCTACATCCTGGTGCTCGCGGCCAAGGGCGGCGCCACGCCGCAGGTCGACGCCGGGATCGCGATGCAGACGCTGCTGCTCGCGGCCACCGAGCTGGGGCTCGGCGGCTGCATGCTCGGCGCCATCGACCGGCCGGCGATCAAATCCACGCTCGGCATCCCCGGCGACCTGGAACTGCTCTACGTGGTGGGACTGGGCAAACCGGCGGAACGGTGCGTCCTGGAAGACGCCACCGACGGCCGCACCGGCTACTACCGCACGCCGGACGACGTCCACCACGTCCCCAAGCTGCCGCTCGCCACCCTGATCGCCAACCCGTAGCGCGAGGCCGCACCGTGATGACCCACGAAACACACGAAAATCACAAAAAGAGAGAAATCCCTTTCGTGCTCTTTTGTGTTTTTCGTGGGTAAGGACTTATTCTTGACCACCAGCATTGGTTCGTAAGGCACGAATGCCCCCCTTGCTCCAGATCGACCATCTCTCGGTCCGCTTCGACACCGACGACGGCGTCGTCGCGGCGGTCGACGACGTGTCGCTCATGCTCGACCGAGGCGACCTTCTGGGGGTCGTCGGCGAGTCGGGGTGCGGCAAGTCGGCGACGGCGATGGCCGTCCCCCGCCTGCTGCCGATGCCGCCGGCGCGCCTGACGCCGGCGTCGTCGGTCCGCTTCGACGGCCGCGAGCTGACCACCCTCCCCTCCGCCGCCCTGCGCACCCTCCGCGGCGCCCGCATCGGGGTGGTCTTCCAGGATCCCATGACCGCCCTCTCACCCCTGTGGCGCGTCGGCGACCAGATCGCCGAAGCGCTGCGGCTCCACCGCCGCCTCCCGCGCGCCGACGCGCGGCGCCTGGCGATCGAGTGGCTGGAGCGCGTCGGCATCGCCGACCCCGGAAGCTGCGCCCGCTGCTATCCGCACGAGCTCTCGGGGGGGATGCAGCAGCGCGCGATGATCGCCATCGCCCTCTGCCACGACCCCGACCTGCTGATCGCCGACGAACCGACGACCGCCCTCGACGTGACCACGCAGGCGCAGATCCTCGACCTGATGCAGGCCCTCTGCCGCCGGGCGACGGCCCTGCTCCTCATCACCCACGACATGGGGGTCGTCTGGCGCCTCTGCACGCGCGTCGCGGTGATGTACGCCGGAGAGATCGTCGAGGAGGCGCCGGCCGAGGCCTTCTTCGCGCGGCCGCTTCATCCCTACGCGGCCGCGCTGCTGGCGGCGATCCCGTCGGCGGCGACCCGCGGCAAGGCGCTCTACACCATCCCCGGACAGGTTCCGTCGGCGCTCGCCTGGCCTGCCGGCTGCCGCTTCGCCGCCCGCTGCTCCCGCGCCCGCCCCGACTGCCGCGCCCGCCATCCCGCGCTGGCCGCGCCGCCCGGCATGCCCGGCCGCCTGGTGCGCTGCCCCTATGCCGTCGCCAACGCACCCGGCGCGGCGGAGGAGGTCGCATGACCCCGCTGCTCGAGATCCGCGACCTGCGCACCTGGTACCCGGTCCGCGGCGGCTTCTTCGGTAGGACCCGCGGCTACGTGCGGGCCGTCGACGGCGTCTCGCTCCAAGTGGCGGCGGGCGAGACCGTCGGCCTGGTCGGCGAATCGGGGTGCGGCAAATCGACGCTCGCGCGGACGATCCTCCTGCTGGAAAAGCCGCAGGCGGGAAGCGTGCAGATCGACGGACACGACATCGCCACGCTGGACGCCGCCGCCCGCCGCGCCTACCGCCGCACGGTGCAGGTCGTCTTCCAGGACCCGTTCGCCTCGCTCAACCCGCGCCACACCATCCTCGACGCCCTCACCGAGGCGCCGCTGGCCCACGGGCTCGTCGGCCGCGGCGGACGCCGCGCCCTCGCCTCCCGCCTGCTGGCCGACGTCGGCCTGGGAGACGAGGCGCTCGACCGCTATCCGCACGCCTTCTCGGGCGGCCAGCGGCAGCGGATCTGCATCGCGCGCGCCCTCGCGCTGCAGCCGCGCCTGCTGATCTGCGACGAGGCGGTGAGCGCGCTCGACCTCTCCGTCCGCGCCCAGATCCTCAACCTGCTGGCGGAGCTGCGCGCCGCGCGCGGGCTCGCCTATCTCTTCATCACCCACGACCTCGGCGTGGTCCGCCACCTCGCCGACCGCATCGCCGTGATGCGCCGGGGGAAGATCGTCGAAAGCGGCCCCGCCGAAGCGATCCTCGACACGCCGCAAGACCCGTACACCAGGGAACTGCTCGCCGCCGTCCCCTCCGTCGCCCCCGCACGGCCGCGCCGCGAATGATCGAGGGGAACGTCAGCGTCGCGTTTCGGCGGTGTCGCGAGGCGTACCCGGCGACGCCCGGTTGGCGGGCACCGTTTCCTCTGTTCTCGGCGCAAGACACCAGAAGTCATCCGCGATTCCCGCGTGTTCGAGCATCCGGCCGGCCCGCTCGAAATCCGCGGTATAGTGGGCGGAATGACAATCTGAACCAATGGACAGGCGGACTCCCCGCGATTGCAGGCCGGCCAGGTATTCGAGGTACACCGGGGCAAACCTCTCCGGGTAGTGAGGATTGAGGAGGTTGGCCGCAATGTTGACTTCGACCGTTGTGCCGGACTCCACCGCTGCGGCGGCGAATTCGTCGTGCATGGAGCGGGGAATGACGCCGAAATCGTCGAACCACGGTTCGGACGGGTAGTTTCCGTGGCTGTCCTGCCAGTGTCCCATCCACCACCAGGGATGGGCGACGACGTCGACAAGCGGGTGGGTGGCCAGGAACATATTCTGCCGGTGGTAGTCCCGGATAACGGCCTGCCGTTCCATGGAAACATACATTGGCCAGTGGGTTCCGCCAACGACATACTCGACTCTATGGGTCCGGATATCCTCCTCCGTGATGCCGATGGCCAGCTCGCATCCCGGGCGGCCCCCCGAGCGGATGCCGTAGGTGAGCTTGTCGCGCCGCACGCGTGCAATTTCCCCAAGTTCCCACTGCGACACGCAGCTGACTTCAACGCCGAAATGGAAACGGGGGGAGGGACCGACGGAAAGAAACTCAGCCCGGGACCCTGCAAGATCGGGCAGGTTGTACGGCGTGTGCAGATGATCCGTCAGGCCAAAATCCCGGATCCCCTTGCCGTCCGCCTCGGCGACGAGGTCCGCAACGGCCATGCAGGCGCTATCGCATGAATTCCGTGAATGGATGTGCCAGTCGGTAACGATCTTCATCTTTTTCCCCGCAACAGTGTTTTTGAGGCAACCTGGCCGAAGACGGAAAATTGCTGTGAGAAGGTTACCGGTTGCGCCGCGTGTGTGTCAAGAACACCGTCCGCCCTGTTCGAAAACCGTTCACACAGACTTGAAGACTTGACGACCGGCTGGGCACTTTCTATGATCGCTTCCATGAATACGTCATCGAAGAGTCTGAAGGCGGGCGTGCTGGGCGCGGGCGGCATGGGCCGCACCGTGGTCAAGCATCTGCAGGGCATCCCCGGGGTTTCCGGAATCGTCGCCTACGATGTTGTTCCCGAGAGCCTCCGCAAGACAGAGGCGGAATGCGGCGTGCCGGTCACGAGCGACCTGCAGAAGATCCTGCGCGACCCGGCCATCCGGCTGGTCTTCGTGACGGCGGCCAATCACGCCCACCCCGACCTGGTCCTGCGTGCGCTCGAGGCTGGCAAGGCAGTCATGTGCGAGAAGCCGATGGCCAACACGCTGGCCGAAGCCCGCGCCATGGTCGAGACGGCCGAGCGGCTCGGACATTTCTTCCAGATCGGCTTCGAACTGCGCTATTCCAAGCTGTACACGAAAATCAAGGAATGGATCGACGCGGGCCTGCTCGGGCAGGTGGTCAGCACCCACTGCCTCTACGGTTCGGGCGCATACCCCAAGAGTGCCTGGCGCAACAGGAAGCGGGAGGGGGGCTCCACCTTCGGCGAGCGGATCAGCCACTATGTCGATCTCACCCGCTGGTGGATCGGATCGCCGGTCGTCGACGTCTTTTCCGCCTGCGCCCCCAACGTCGTGCCCTACACCGAGGTCCGCGACAACTACCACACCACCTACCGGTTCGAGAACGGAGCCGTCGGCCATGTCTCCTACTTCATGAATTTCCCCGCCACGTTCCTGGGCGATCCGCTCGCCAAGGACATCACCGAGCTGCAGCGGGGCGACGGCCACGAGCTCCGCTATCTGATCGTCGGCACGAAGGGAGCGGCGGAAACCGATGTCTTCCTGAAGAAGATCAAGCGGTGGGCGTTCACGGACGCGCCCGACCGGATGCTCAGCACGTGGGTCGAAACGCTGACCTGGAAGAGCGAGGAGGATCATTTCTACTACCACAACACCTCCGACCAGACGCGCGACATCGTGCGCCGTGTCCTGGCCGGGGAGCCGCCGATGACGCCCGCGCGCGACGCCTACGAGACGATGCAGCTCTGTTTCGCCGCCGAGCAGTCGGCCGACACGGGCCGGCTCGTCGCGCTCCGCGATGTGGTATAGGAACCGCGCTCTAGCTCCGGTGACGGCAACCCCTCTCCCTGAGCGTGCTGGGTACTGCCGTTAAACCTAAAACCGGGAATTCACCACAGAGAACACATAGAACACAAAGAGGGATAAGAGGGTGTGAAAAAAGCGCCTCTAACCAAACGGTGAGCCTGCGTACGATCCATAAGCCTCTTTCTCTGTGCTCTTTGTGTTCTCTGTGGTGAATGAACTGCCGTTTCCAGGTCAAACGGACTGTTCTCCCGTGCCACCGGCGCAAACACGGGGCGCCCGGTACCGGCTCCGTTTCAGAAGGACTTCGGCAACGCCCTGTGTTTCCTCATCCCCGCGCCATCAGCGCGAACACGCCCCATCCCAGGTATTCACGCGTGTAGGCGGCGTGGCGCTCGGGGTCCGTGCCCAACCGGGCCCGGACCTCTTCCGCGAACGCGTCGCCGGGATGGGCATCCAGCCACCGGCGCATGGTGAGCCACTTGGCCGCCTCGTACCTGTCCCAGCCGTCCGGATCCGCCAGAACCATCTCCACGACGTCGTAGCCGAGGCGGCCGAAGGACGCGAGCAGTTCCGGCAGCGGGAGAAAATCGGCAATGGCGTGTGCGAGGCACCCCTTGGCAACAGCCTCCGTCGGCGGCATCTGCCGCCAGTAGGGCTCGCCGACGAGAATGATCCCCCCGGCGCGCAGGCTGCGCGCCAGAAGCGCGACCGTGCCGGCGACTCCTCCGCCGATCCACGTGGCGCCGACACAGGCGGCCACACCAACCTGATCGCCAGAGACGTATCCGGCTGCGTCGCCATGGATAAACGTGACCCGGTCGGCGACGCCAAGTTCCCCGGCGCGGCGTCTGGCTTGCTCGGTGAACAACGGGCTCATGTCGATGCCGGTGCCGGTGATGCCGTGGTCGCGCGCCCAGGTGCACAGCATCTCGCCCGAACCGCTGCCGAGGTCGAGGACACGAGTGGCTGGTTCCAGGCGCAATGCCGCGCCGAGAGTCGCGAGCTTTTCAGGTGTGAACGGGTTGTGGATACGGTGGGCGCTCTCGGTGATGGTGAAGATCCGTGGAATATCCATTGCAGAACGTCTCCTCCAGGCGCGCTCAGAACGTGTGATCGAGGCTGAGGTAGAAGCTGTGGTCGGCGTAGCTGCGCAGG
>CAYVKQ010000015.1:20323-20808 GCA_964451945.1 uncultured Lentisphaerales bacterium | reverse complement strand
TGTGGTGCTCCACAATGCCGTAGGTCCCGTTGTCGGCGAAAATGCAGTTGCTGATCCGCGTCCTGTGGGACACCGTCCCGATACTGAGACCGTACTCCGTCTGACCATGGAAAACGCAATTCTCGATGAACGTGAACCGGTCGTAGCCGCCGCCGTACGGATACAAGATGACCTGGGACTGATACGCGTAAACGCCACGCGTGTTGCCGAAGATATCGCAGTTGGCCATCAGCCGTGGAAGCTGTCCCCGGTACACGTATACGGCATAGCTGTGACCGCCATGGATGCGACAACGGTTCAGAACCGTGCCGCCAGACCCGCGGTCGGCAACGCCGCCATCCTCGAAAAATACGCCGTAGGCGGTGTTGTGGTGGATGTCAGCACGTTCGACGAGGGATCGGTGCGCGCGGGACAGATAGAGGCCCGAATTGGCGTTGTACTGCAGTTCACAGTCCGTGACGACGTTGGAGAGGGCGCAACTAAGG
>CAYVKQ010000015.1:0-20313 GCA_964451945.1 uncultured Lentisphaerales bacterium | reverse complement strand
CGTCCCGGTACTGCCGCACGTTGAACCCCTCTATCACGACGTCGGCCACGCGATCCAGCAGGAATCCCCTGCTGTTCGCCTCGCCGCCGCCGTTCAACTCGACAGCACCGTCGGCGCGGTAGCGGACCGGGTTCCGGCTGCCGCCCTTCGTGATCACGACCTGTTCGTTGTAGGCGCCGGCGGCGACGACCACGGTGTCCCCGGCCGACGCGACAACCGCGGCCCTGCCGATCGTTTTCCAAGGCGTGGCGGCGTTCCGCGCATCGCCCGGCATGCGGCTATCGTCCCCGGCGGCCGCGTTCACGTGGAAGGTCTCGTTCGTGGGCGTCACCGTCGGCGGATTGGCGAACGGCCCGATGGTTGAACCGTCCTCGCCGGCGCCGAAGATGGGCGAGTCGCTGTAGAACTGGTTGAAGTTCCAGTTGCCGGCCAGGTCGGAGAAACCGGGATTGGCGACGATGTTGCCGGACCAGCCCGGTGTGGCGGCCATCTGGTCCGCCGTGTCGCAGTAGCGCAAGACGTTCCCGCCCGCATACTCGAAGTCAAAATGATTCACCACCCCGTTCGCATAGAAGCAGCAGTTGACCGCGATGGTGTCGCCCTGGTTGTGCTGCTCGTAGCAGCCGGACTGCCCGTTGCCGACGATGATCGAGTTCCGCACCGTGATGTACCCCTGCACCTGCTCGTGCCGGGTGCCGCTGCCCTTGTTGAACGCGATCAGACAGTGATCCAGCGTGGCGTAGGCGTATTGGCCGTCGATGCGGAGCCCGTTGTTGCCGTTGTTGTGGAGAATCGTGTGTGTAACTAGGCAGCCCGTGAGACGGTGCTGACCCAGCCGAATGCCATGCGCCCCACATTCGGAGACCACGCAGTTGGTGATCGTCACGTTGTCGGACTCACCGGGATCGGTGCCCGTGAGCAGGATGCCCGCAGACGGCGCCTTCGTCACGACGAAACCGCTGACAACGAGGTTCGAGGCGTTGATGAAGGTGATGGCCTGGCCGCTGTTCGTCACCCCGCCCGATGGCGCCAGCAGAGTGTTGGGCGACGTCCCGCCCGAGTGGTCGTTGGTAAACACCACTTCGGCGGTGTAGGCGCCGGGCGCCACGGAGATCACGTGCCCGCCCTGCGACACGGCGTTGGAGGCCGCCAGCGCGACCACCGCATTCGTGATGGTGGTGAACGGATTCCCCGCCGAGCCGTCGCCCGGGGGTGTGGGGTTCGCGGCATCGACGTAGATCGTCGCGCCGTCCGAACTCGCAATGCCCAGTGCAACAATCCCTGTCAGGATCGCAGTAAACTGCCGGAATCGGTTCATCGCGGCCTCCTTCCCGTCCGTGCATTGTTTCACATTGTGTGCAGGCTCATCGGACTCTCCCCGCTTCGCGAACCCGCGCCCGTTCAGCACCCGTGTGAAATTGCGGAAGCCGGATTCGTAAGCTTTATACACATTGTGCGGAGGGGGGGTAGTCAATGTCAACCCTCATTTTCTCCATTTTTCACCAGTTGGTGGCAGTGACAGAGGGGGCAGGGGTTCAGCGCGAGGGAAAGCGGAAGGGGGGCACACGCTTGCGGCTCGGATCGGATGCCGCGTCAAAGGCGAGGACGCAGGCGCAAGGCTGGAGTCAATCCGCATTCGCGTCAGCGGTGGCGCCGACACTGGCAGCGTGGCGGGTCGCTGGCCGCCGTGCAACGCCGGTTCCACGGGGAATGGCGGTCCGCGACGACAGAACTCCGGCACGTTTACTGTCCCCCTCGACCCACCAGGAGCCGTGCGGCCCGGACGGCGACCGGTTGGCTGGGCAGACAATATGGCGCTTTCTCCTTTCCGGGCGCGAAACGACACCTGTTCGTAGGCGGTCAGATGATCTTGTGCCTGATGGTAGGCAACGTGCCCATAGAGACTCAGCAGGAAGTCCCGCGTCCTTCCCAGCCGCACCAGATAGTAACGGAAGAGCTGCGTTGCGCGCCTGTTCAGTCCCCAACTCGACAGCGCGTCCACGGCGGCAATAATGGTGGGCGGAAAGCCATCGTGGCAGTTCTCGGCGTATTTCTTCATGCCGTACTTGGGGTGGTCTCCCTGAAAGGTCGCATCGATGAACGCGAGCCCGGTCTTCACGGCCTGATCAAGGAATGGGTGCCCCGTGTCCACTGCCGGCGTCGTGACCAGTCTTTCGGCGCCACTCCTGATCAGCACTGGGTCGAACACCGCGTCCCCTGTTGTCGGCGGAAACAGGCTGCGAACGGCATCGAGGGAAAGTTCTCCGCCGCTCTTCGCCAACTCCTCGCGAACAGGGTCTGCCCCCAGGGCCAGGGGCAGCCAGTCTTGATTCAGCCGATCGCAGGAGCGTGCAGTGCACATATGCCGACTTCCCGAATGACGGGAAGTGCAACGAGAGTAGCACGACTCCCGCTCTGACGACAACCACCCTGCCGCATGGGTTTCAGCGAGGAGCCACGGCAGTTGTGTTGATGGAATCGCTGGTTGTTTTGTTGTCCCGATTTTTTGCCTCCGCGCCCAGCCCAACACGCACTCGCACCGAAAGCCCGGGTTCGCTATACTGTGCGCCATGACCTTGCAGGCTATGCTTTTCTGGACGATCTGCGGCGGGACCGCCTATGTGCTGGGTTCGCTGCCGTTCGGTTTTCTGATCGCCCGCGCCCGGGGGGTCGACATCCGCACCGTCGGCAGCGGCAACATCGGTGCGACGAACGTCTTCCGCACCGTGAGCAAGCCGCTCGGCCTGCTCACGTTCGCCCTCGACTTCGGCAAGGGGCTGTGCGGCGTGCTGTTGCTTCCGTTGCTGATCGGCCGCGCGTTCGACGCGCCCGCCGACAGCAAAGGGCTGGCGCTTTTCTGCGGCGCCCTGACCGTGGTCGGCCACAACTGGACCTGCTTTCTCGGGTTCAAAGGCGGCAAGGGCGTGGCGACCAGCGCCGGCATGCTCCTCGGGCTCTCCCCCGCCGGCGTGGGCATCGCCTTCGCCGCGTGGGTCGCCGTTTTCCTGACGTCGCGCTACGTCTCGCTCGCGTCGATCGCGGCGGCGGCGGCGCTCGCTGTCGCCGTCTGGCCCCTCCACCGCGCCAGCGAAGGGCTGTGGTTCCCGCTGGTGCTGACGCTTCTCGCGCTGCTGGCCGTCTGGAAACACCGCGCCAACATCGCCCGCCTCCGCACCGGCACCGAATCGCGGTTCACGTTCAGAAAGAGAACACCCGCATGAAGATCACGATCATCGGCGACGGCGGCTGGGGCACGGCCGCCGCCATTCTGCTGCACGGCTACGGCCATACCGTCACGTTGTGGGGACCGTTCGCGGACTACCTGGAGGAGATGCGTGGCGCGCGCGAGAACAGCCGCTACCTTCCGGGCGTGACGCTGCCCGGGGGACTTGCCTGGACCGCCGATCCTGCTTGCGCAGCCGCGCAAGCCGAGTGCGTCATTCTGGCCGTTCCCTCGAAATTCTACGCCGGCGTCTGCGCCCGCTTCGCCGGACACCTCCCCGCAAAGGCGATGGTCGTGAGCCTCACCAAGGGGCTGTGCGAGAAGACGCACCGCCGCATGAGCGAACTCGCGATCGGTCTCCTGGATGTCCCGTCGGTGGCGGTCCTCTCGGGACCGAGCCACGCGGAGGAGGTCGCCCGCGGCATCCCCACCGCCGTGGTCGCCGCCGCCGCGGAAGAGGCGCTGGCAAAACAGGTGCAGGACCTCTTCAACGGCCCGCGATTCCGCGTCTACACTTCGACCGACCCGCTGGGGGTCGAGCTGGGTGGCGCCATCAAGAACGTCATCGCCCTCGCGGTCGGCGCCTCCGACGGCCTGGGCTTCGGCGACAACACCCGTGCGGCGATCATCACCCGCGGCCTGGCGGAGATGACCCGTCTCGGCGTCGCCCTCGGCGCCCGCCCCGAGACGTTCGCCGGGCTGAGCGGCATCGGCGACCTGATCGTCACCTGCACCAGCCGCCACAGCCGCAACCATGCCGTGGGCGAGCGCCTGGGCAGGGGCGAGCCGATCGGCGCCATCCTCGACGGCATGAAGATGGTGGCCGAAGGGGTCTGGAACGCCAAGGCCGTGCGCGACACCGCCCGCGCCTGCGGGGTCGAGGTGCCGATCGCCGAAGAGGTCTGCCGCTGGTGCTACGAAGGCGCCACGCCGCGCGACTCGGTCGACTGCCTGATGTCGCGCGACCGGAAGGCCGAAGCCTGAAACCGGCGACTCAGGGTAGCGGCGCGGCGGCCGGCGTGATCCGCGACGACGTCCGCCGGATGAGTGGCACCAGTGCGAGAAACAGCGCCGCGGCGACGATGAACACCATCCGTACCCCGCCGACCATCGCCACGGCGCCGCCGGCGGTCGAGCAGAAAAACCAGCCCAGCGCGCGGAAACTGGTTCCCCACCCCAGGAAGAGGGCGCGCTTTTCGGGCGGCGCGCACTTCGCCAGCCAGATCTGGAAGACCGGGTCGAGACCGGCGGCGAAGAAAGCCATCCCCATGCGGAAGCCGATCAGCGTCGCGAGCCCCGGCACAAAACCCAGAGGCAGCGTCGCCAAACCGGCCAGCAGGGACGACACCAGACCGACTCTCGCCGGCGAGTACCGGTCGGCCAGGCGTCCCATCACGGATCCCGCGACAATCCCCGCGAGGGCCGATCCGCTCAAGGTGATGCCGACCCAGAACTTCGCGTTGGCGCCGCCCGTGACCGTTTCGACCAGCTGCGGCACGAACGGCCGCTCGAAGGCGGTGACGAACCCGGTCGCCGCCATCAGCCACAGCAGGAGCCAGATGCCGCCGAAGCGCGGCAGGCTGAAATGCGTGTCGCGAATTTTCGCGCGCAGCGTGCTCTTGCGCACAAATGGCTCGCTGACGCCGAACAGCACCAGAAGGGCCGCGGTCAGCGACAGGCTCCCGCTTGTGAGGAATGCAGCCGCATATCCGAACCGCTCGACCACCAAGGCCCCGAGCAGCATGCCGCTCAAGTGGCCGCTGCCGACAACGGCGGTGATCGTTCCCATCGCCAAGCCCATCTTGTTCGCCGGGGTCGTGCCCGCGATCAGCGCCTGCGAGGCGGTGACCGTTCCCGCCAGGCAGCCGATAGCGAACCGGAGCGCGACCAGCCATCCCGTGTTGGGGACGAAAATCATCAGCGGCAGGAGCAGCGCGGTTGCGAAATTGGCCCGCAGCACCATTTTGCGCCGCCCGTAGATATCGGCGACAAACCCCCAGATCGGCGAAAAGAGAAACAGGGAAAGGTTGCCGGCGGCCGCGAAAAGGCCGACCCACATGCTGCGCTGCGATTCAACCGTCACCCCTAGGCGTTCGCTAATGAAGAACGGGATGAACGGCAGGCTGAAACTGAATCCGCAGGTGGTCAGGAACTGCGCCACCGAAACGATCAGCAAACGGCGTCTCCAATGATCGATCATCGCACGGTCACTCCAACACTACGGCCAGATCCTGCACAAACGGCGGCAGGGCGATCCGGATGCACCCGCTCTCGTCGGCTGTGGCGACCCCGTCGCCGGCACCGGAACCGTCGGCGGGATCGATGAAACGGACGGACGGCATCCCCGTCAGCAGCGGCGGACGCGTCATCCACAGGGTCACGCCGTCCAGCGTCCCCGCCCCGCCGCTACCCGCCAGAAACCGCTTGTCGGCCACATAGGCGACCGCCCGCCAGCCGTCGCTGACCGCCACCGCCTCGGCTGGAGAGTCCGCGCACCGGACGATCGCGACAGGGCCGAGGCGGATCCAATCGCTTCCCGCGTTGACGAGCCGGAGGGTGTGCGCGCCTTCGCCCACGCTCACCAGCAGGCGGATGCCCGCCGCGGTCGGCCGCCGCCACACCTCTTCGCCATCGATCTCGATCACCAGCTCGTTGGCGCCCATCGCCGACACGCCGTCCACCGCGACCTCGAACGCCCCCTCATCGGCGAAAACAGCGGAAAGGCTCAACTCACGCCCCTTCGCCCCGTTCCAATCGCCCCGCAGGTAGGCCGACTGCCCATGCAGCACGATGTTGGTCGCGCCGTCGTACGCGACCCCGTGGCGGTTCGTCACCGTCGGCTCCCACCCCAGCGCCGGCGTCGCCGTCAGCCGTGCCACGGGCGGTCCGCCGACCGCCTCGGCCGCCAGCGGATGTTCGGCTTCGAGAAGCCATGGCGAAAACGCCTCGGACAACGCGCGGTTCGCATCGAACGCGCCCGCGGCCTCCGCCTTGTTCCAGAACCAATACCACGCCGGAATCCCCGCCAGGCGCCCCCGCCACGCCATCCGTCGCACCTGGGCACGGACCAGCGCCAGGTCCCGCGGTTCGAGTTCATTTTCGTCCGCCATGCCGAATTCGCCGCAAACCAGCGCCGCGCGTACGCCGGAAGTCCGCCAGCGCCGCAGCAGATCCCCGGCGGCGCGGACTGCGTCATCGCGGTAGAAGTGAATGTCCAGACGGTCCAGCGCCGGCGCCATCCGCGCCAGGCGCAGGAGGTATTCAGGGTCGCTCGCGCTGCTGACCACCGGACGTGGAACGGCGTCGAGCCGCTGGAGGTAGCGGGCGTGTTCCTGGTGCCACGCCGCCACGGACGCCTCGTCGCCCAAAAGCCGTACCGCGTCGCTGTGGTCGGCCTCGTTGAACAGCTCCCAGGCCGCAAGGGCGGGCTCGGCTCCCCAGCGCGCTACGCAATAGCGGTAGCGCGCCTGTGCCAGCCGCCGTGCCCCGGGGTCGGTGAAAAATTCGGCCGGCGATGTCAGGAACCCGCCGTGCGCCGCATTGTACGGATTGAACTCCCAGTTCGAATCGACCTCCGTGCCCCACTCGCCGTGGGTCTCCAGTACCAGTTGGATGGCGACCTCCCGCCGCTCCGCCTCTTCCAGAAGCCAGTCGAACAGCGCCGCCGTCCGCTGATTGTAGCGGCCGAGCCCGTAGCCGTTGTTCCACGGTGTCCACAGCGTCTCGCTCCACTCGATCTCCTGCCTGGCGAATCCGACCATCCAGACCCGCACCATGCGGATTCCCGCCGCCTCGCAGCGGTCGAGGAACGCGGTGTAGGGTGCGCGATCGTCCCCACGGTACCACGCCATGTTCAACCCCGACGCGAAGAACCGCACCCCGTCGTCGCGCATCCACACGCCGTGGTGAAAGCGGTCGGGCTGGACGAACCCGCCCGGCCGCCGCCCCCGCACCACGATCGGACTGGCGGGCGAAACCGCCTCGCCCGCCGCGCAGCGCAGGCGGAACGCCACCGTGTAGGCCCCCTCCATGCGAAAGGCGTGGCGGAAGAGCCACTCGCCGGGACCGGTCGCGCGGCCGCCGGAATCGACCGGCACACAGTAGAAACAGGGATAGAGGCGCCGCCCGGCCGGTCCCGCGATCTCGGCATCGAGCCGCACGCAATCGGGATCGTAGGGATTCTCGAACTGCTGCGTCACACCGATCCGGCCCACGACCCGTTCCGACACGGCCGCCGTTGTCGTGTTGAAGCCGATCGGACCCATCGCGGGCAGCGCGGCCGACACGGCCGCCGCGCACCCCGCGACTGCCGTGCCGCAAAGGCATCGCACCAACCGTCTCACGCCGGCATTCATGCGCAGGTCCGCCCCTTCAGGATGCGGCTCTCGGCGGGATCGCCCCCGGTCCGCACGCTACACACCACGGCTACTCCCCTTCCCTCCTGCCGCATACCAGACCCGCCAAAGGAACAGCCCCTGCGGCGGCGCGCTGGGAACCCGCGCCGTGCGCGGCGGCCGGTCGCCAAGCAGCGCCGCCACCGCCCCGGGCGGTTCCGCCCCGGCGCCGACGCGCAGCAGGAAGCCGACCATGCTGCGCACCTGCCTGTACAAAAAACCACTGCCGCTGACGCGGAAGACAAAGGCGTGTCCCCGCTTGGCGACCGTGCAGGCGTAGACCTCGCGCACCGTGCTCGCCACCTCCCGCCGCGGATTGGCGCTGAACGGCGCGAAGTCGTGCGTGCCGGCGAACGCGCGGGCGGCGGCCCGCATCGGCTCCAGTTCGAGCGGCTGCACGACGTGCGCCGCGTAGAGACGGCGCTCGGGGGGCATTACCGCGTCGTTCCAGACGAAGTAGCGGTACTCCTTGCCCGCCGCGTGGCGCCGGGCGTGGAAGCCGGGGCGGGCCAGGGCCGCCGCCACGACACGGATGTCGGGAGGCAGCCGCGAATTGCACGCCCGCAGCATCGCCCGCGCGTCCATCCGCGTCGCGGCCTCGAAATGGGCCACCTGGCCGCGGGCGTGGACTCCCTGGTCGGTCCTGCCGCTGCCGTGCACCTTGACCGGCTGTCCGACCAGCCCGGCGATCACCGCTTCGAGGGTCTGCTGAACCGTGGGGAGCGATGGCTGCACCTGCCATCCGGCGTAGTCCGTGCCATCGTAGGCAAGGGTCAGTTTAAAGCGCCGCACCGGCGCCGCAACGCTCATGCCCCTTCCCCCGTCAGCAGACCGCTCCATTGCGCTGCCGCCGCGGCCAGGGCGGCGCCGCGGTGCGACAGGCGGTGCTTCTCGGCCGCCGGCAGTTCGGCAAACGTCCGCGCGTGGCCGTCGGGAACGAACAGCGGATCGTAGCCGAAGCCGCCCCCGCCAGCGGCGGCGTGGGCGATCCGCCCCTCGCAGCGCCCCTCGACGCACCAGGCGCGGCCGTCGGGCGCGGCCAGCGCCAGCGCGCAGCGGAAGCGGGCGGCGCGGTTGGCGACCCCGTGCATCGCCCGCAGCAACTTGGCGTTGTTGGCGGCGGGGTCGGATGGTTCGCCGGCGTAGCGCGCCGAGCGCACCCCCGGCGCGCCGCCGAGCGCGTCCACCTCGAGCCCCGAATCGTCGGCCAGCGTCCAGATACCGCTGGCCGCGCACAGGACGCGCGCCTTGAGCAAGGCGTTGCCCGCGAACGTGTCGGCGTCCTCGGCCACGTCGGGCGGCAGCCCCGCCACCTCGTCGGCGCCGATTAGATCGACGCCGGGAAGCTGCAGAATCGCCCGCATCTCTTCGAGTTTGTGCCTGTTTCGTGTCGCCACCAGCAACCGCATATCCGCACTCCGCAAGAAATCTCTGTTTGGCGGGTACTCTAGCACAACGCAGCCGCCGTGGGAAATCAAACCCGGAACTGGAATTGCCGGTATTGCCCCGCGCCCCCGTGCATGGTAATGTACTTCCCGTCTTGGACGGCGGATGAGCCGCCGGCAAAAAACCCGTTGCCACAGGTGGAATCGATGAATGTTGTTGTTGCATCCGACCACGGCGGACTGGCCGTCAAAAAAAGTCTCCTCGATCATCTGAAGCGCCGGCCCGATGCGGCGGAGGATCTGGGAACATGCTGCACGGAACGGGTCGACTACCCCGATTTCGTCCCCCCCCTGGTCACGCGCATCCTCACCGGGAAAGCCGACCGCGGCGTGCTGGTCTGCACCACCGGTATCGGCATGTCGATCGCGGCCAACCGCTTCAGCGGCATCCGCGCCGCCCTCTGTTCCACCGCCGAAGATGCGGCGGGCACACGCGACCACAACGACGCCAACGTGCTGGTGCTGCGCGGCGATCTCGACGACGCCACCGCCCATGCCATCCTCGATGCCTTTCTCGACACCCCCTTCTGCAACGGCGAGCGCCATGTCCGCCGCCTGGACAAGATTGAGCGTGGCGGCCGCCTCGCCGAAATCTCCCCGCTGGCCGCCGCCGATCCCGAGATCCATGCGGCGATCACCGCCCAGACGGACCAGGAGGACACGACAATCAACCTGATCGCCTCCGAGAACACGGTGAGCCGCGCCGTGCGCGCTGCCACCGGCAGCGTCCTCACCAACAAGTACTCCGAGGGCTACCCCGGCAAGCGGTGGTACAGCGGCTGCCAGCCGGTTGACACCGCGGAGCGGCTGGCGATCGCGCGCGCCAAGGCCTTGTTCGGCGCCGACCACGCCAACGTGCAGCCGCACTGCGGCAGTTCGGCCAACATGGCGGTCTATTTCACCGTGCTGAAACCCGGCGACACGATTCTGGCGATGTCGCTCGACCAGGGCGGACACCTCACCCACGGCAGCCCGGTCAATTTCTCCGGCAAGCTCTTCACCATCGCCGCCTACACCGTTTCCCCCGAAACCGAGGTGCTCGACTACGACGCCATCGAAAAACAGGCCATCGCCTGCAGGCCGAAGCTCATCGTCGCCGGAGCGAGCGCCTATCCGCGTGTGTTCGACTTCGCCCGCTTCCGCCGTATCGCCGACGCCTGCGGCGCCTTGCTGATGGTCGACATGGCGCATATCGCCGGTCTGGTGGCGGGCGGCGCCCACCCCTCGCCCGTGCCCCACGCCGACTTCGTCACCACCACCACGCACAAGACTCTGCGCGGGCCCCGCAGCGGCATGGTGCTCTGCAAGGCCGCCTACGCCCAGGCGCTCGACAAAACCGTCTTTCCCGGACTCCAGGGCGGCCCGCTGCAGAACATCACCGCAGCCAAGGCGGTCTGCTTTGCCGAAGCGATGCGCCCCGGCTTCAAGGCCTACGCCGCGCAGATCGTCGCCAACGCCCGCGCCCTGGCCGGGACCCTCGCCGACCGCGGCTTCCGCCTTGTCTCGGGCGGCACCGACAACCACCTGATGCTCGTCGATGTCGCCGCCGGCGGCCTCACCGGCAAGGATGCCGCCGCGGCGCTCGACGCCGCCGGCATCATCTGCAACAAGAACACGATCCCCTTCGACACCAAGAGCCCGTTCGTCACCTCCGGCATCCGCATCGGCACCGCCGCGGTGACGACGCGCGGCATGCGCGAAGCCGAGATGGCCCGCATCGGCGGCTGGATCGCCGACGTCCTCGCCGACCTCGGCAACACCGGCCTGCAGCAACGCGTCCGCGGGGAAATCACCGCGCTGGCGGCGCAGTTCCCGGTGCCGTGAGCGCCGACGATTCACAAGGAGACACGATGAAACGCCTGCTCGCCGCCATGATCCTCGCGGGAACGACCGCGGCCGTCACGGGTTGCTTTGAACACCGCGAAGCACCGCGCCGCCTGGTCACCTGCACGACGCTCGAAGACGCCCTCGCGCAGCGCGGCGCGGTCGAGGAACTGAGCCTGAGCGGCCAGCCGATCGACCGCCTCCCGCCCGAGGTCGCCGAGATGGCGAAACTGGAGCGGTTAGTCCTGCGCCAGTGCAGCGTTACGGGCGGATTCGAACCGTTGGCGGGACTGCCGAACCTGCGGATGCTCGACCTCTCGGGGACGGGGCTGGACGCCATTCCGCCCGCCGTCTTCCGCCTCCCCGCGCTGGAGCACCTCTATTTCTGCGACAACGCCGCGACCAACCTGCCCGTCGACTTCGCGCAGGTTCCCCGGCTGACCTATCTCAATCTCGACCGCACGCCGCTCGAAGTCCTCCCCGACTCTGTGGGCGCGCTGACGCGCCTCCGCTGGCTGCGCCTCAACCACACCCGGCTCGCGGCCCTGCCCGAGAGTGTCGCCGAACTGGCGGCGCTCGAACGCCTCTACCTGCGCAACGCCCGCCTGCAGGAGATCCCCGCCGCCATCGGCCGCCTCACCCGTCTGGAAGACCTCAGCCTCAGCGGCAACCCGGTCTCCGCGGTTCCCGACGCGATCGCCACCCTCGCCCGCCTGCGCAACCTCGACCTGGCCGACACCCGCGTCGCCGCCCTGCCCGCCGATCTTTCACAACTCGGCGCGCTGCGCGTCCTCTCCCTCGCCCGCTGCCCGATCCCGGACCCCGAAAAAGCCCGCATCCGCCAGGCGCTCCCCGCCTGCCATGTGGCGTTCTGACATGCAGATCACCCCCCTGGCCATCTCCGAAGTGCTGCTGCTCACGCCGCGCGTGTTCGCCGACGACCGCGGCTATTTCATGGAGACGTACCAGGAGGAGCGCCTGCGCGAGGCCGGTCTTCCCGCGTTTGTCCAAGACAACGAATCGTGTTCGCGCCGCGGCGTGTTGCGCGGCCTCCATTACCAACTCGCGCCGCACGCGCAGGGGAAGCTGGTTCGCGTCGCCCGCGGCGCGGTGTGGGACGTCGCGGTCGACCTCCGCCGCGGCTCGCCCACGTTCGGCAAGTGGACCGGCACCACCCTCTCCGCGGCCAATCACGCGATGCTCTGGATCCCGCCGGGGTTCGCCCACGGCTTCCTCGCCATCGAGGACAATACCGTCTTTCTCTACAAGTGCACCGCCCCCTACGCCCCCGCGGCCGAACGGGGCATCCGCTGGAACGATCCGGACCTGGCGATCGACTGGCCCGAATCGACGGCCGCGCTGGTCTCAGCCAAGGACGCCGCTCTGCCGTTCTTCCGCGACGCCGAGATCGGTTGAGTCAAGTAGGGCCGACGTTGCACGGCGGCCGGTCGCGCCACGTTTTTTGGCCGCAAGAGAACGCAAAGAACGCAGAGAGACGAATATGAGAGGACCAGCCATGGAACAGAGCAACAATCCGGGATGCCTGTTTGCGATTTTCAAGTTGCTTGGACTGACGGGCGGCCGGTCCGGCACATTACCGTATCGCCTTCGCGATGACTTTCTGTCGCCAGCCGAGTTGGCTTTCTACCACGCGCTGGCTGCCGCGGTCGGCAACCGGATGCAGATCGTCTTCAAAGTCAATCTGGGCGATTTGTTCTTCGTTGTTGACATCAAGAAGAACTACGCCTATCGCGGCCGGATTGCGCAGAAGCATGTCGATTTCCTGTTGTGCGAACCGCAGACGCTGAAGCCGATGGCTGGCATCGAGCTCGACGATGCCAGCCATCACCGGCAGGATCGCAGGAACCGCGACGCTCTTGTCGATCAGGTATTCAAGACGGCCGGTTTGCCGCTGATCCGCATGCCCTGCCGCCGGGACTACGACGCTACTGCCATCCGAGCGGTCCTGGCCCCCATCATGGATGCGGAGGCAACGCCGCCACCCGCGCCACAGGCGAATCCCGCATCGGAACCGGTCCTGGCGGTAAGTACAGCGCCAGCGGTTCCTTCCGCGCCCCTCTGTCCGAAGTGCGGCATCCCGCTGGTTCAGCGGGAGAGCGCACACGGCAAGTTCTACGGTTGCCCGAATTTCCCCAAGTGCCGCCAGACTGCCAAGGTCGAGCAAGGCGGCTGATTGGAAGGATCCGTCGCTTTCCGCGACGTGGCTTGCTCTCGTCATCCTTGACAGATCCGGCTTTCCTCGTATACGGTAACGACACGCTATCACTGTCGCAAAATACCGTATGCTGCAAGGGACGATAAGATACAGCAACATTGCGAACCAACCGGTGGCGCCAACCGGCGCCCGCGTCGGATGGCACAGCGGTGTCGTTCGGCAACAATGGAGTAATGGCCTATGAGCGCTTACCACATCGCGAAAAATGGCAGACAGACGGGCCCTGTTGACGAGGATGCTGTCCGGCAACAAATCACTGTCGGCGCACTGACTGCCTCGGATCTCTGTTGGTGCGAAGGGATGGCGGATTGGCAACCGATCAGAACCGTTTTCAACTGTCCTCAAAGGGATGGCGCCCCCCTGCCGCCCACCGGCCAGACCGGAATAACGTCTCCATGCCCTCATCAACTGGGAACGTTTCCCGTCGCAGTCGCAGTGGTGCTGCACTACGTCACGTTCGGCATCTTCACGCTGGTTTGGCTGAACTTGATGCACGGCAAGATAAGCCGTGTCAGAGCCGATGATCCATCGGCAGGCAAGGCCGTGGGGTTTTGTTTCATCCCTCTCTTCAATATTTACTGGATATTCTTCACTTACCGTCGCCTGTGTCTGCGCGTTGACGAGCAGCGTGAGCTGTATAGACTGCGGCCAGGCAATCTCCGCGGCTTGGCGACCACCGTCTGCATCTTGCAGATCCTGCCGTATGTCAACTTCCTGCTTGGCTATACGATTGTCATGCCGATCTTCCTTGGGATGATGCAGGCAAGTGTGAACGAACTCGCGAAAACGAGTCGGACAACCATGCCAAGCGCTTCGCTACCCGTTTCACAGGCTCCCGCGGGCGGATTGCCCGGCGGTGTGATCGCCGCGATAATCTGTGCCTGTCTTGTCCCAGCCATCGCCCTGTTGACCGCCATCGCTATTCCTAACTTCATTAAGGCCAGAGACGCGAGCCAACGAAATATCTGCATCAGCAACATGCGCATGATCCATGCGGCCAAGGAGTCGGCTGCACTGGCACACGCTTACCAGGACGGACAAACCGTTCAGGAAGAACAGGTCTCGGCCTATCTGAAGAAAGGGTTTTCCGGATTGGCCTGCCCAAGGGGCGGTCGCTACACAATCAATCCAATCGGTGAAGAACCTGAGTGCTCAACTCACGGAGCAATGTCTGCCGCTGCACAGAGGAGATGATGACCGGCAGTGACACTCTGGCACGCCTCCGGTACGGTTGCAAGAGATCCTACCTGACGGTGGAATTCGTATGCCGCAATGGCGGCGGCATTGGCCAGATTGATGCTGCGTGCGTGCGGGCCGGGCATGGGCAGCGTGACCAAGCGGTCGCGGTATTCGCTGTAGAAGTGCGACGGCAGGCCCGACCCCTCGTTGCCGCAGACCAGCGCGTCATACGGTTGGAAGGCGCACTCGTACAGCGTGCGCGTGCCGCGTGTGCTGAGGAAAAAGAGGCGTGGCGGCTGCACGGCGGCGAGGAAGTCCGACCACGAATCGTGCACGGCGAGGCGCAGGTGCTGCCAGTAATCCAAACCGGCGCGGCGGATATAGTCGTCAGAGAGATGGAAGCCCAGCGGACGGACAAGGTGGAGCGCGCAGTCAAGGCCCACGCACAGACGGCCGATCGCGCCGGTGTTGTGCGGAATCTGCGGCTTGACCAGCACGAGATGGAGCGGAGTAGTCATACGCGTAGGATACTGGCGGCGGCAGCCGCCGTCAAAGAGAGCCGTGGTGAGATAGCCGCAAGAGAGCGCAAAGAGCGCAGAGATTGAGTCCCTGCGCTCCTCCATTCTCCTTGTGTTCTCTGCGTTCTTGTGCGGCTGAAAAAGAGGCATCCCACCGTCTCCCGTTTCCTGTCGCCCGTCTCCCAAGTGGGGCCGACGTTGCACGGCGGCCGGGTGGCAGTGGAGGAGACGAAGAGTGGGACGAAGAAAGGGACGCAGCGTAAAAGACGAAGAGTGGCACGAGGTGCGGGACGAAGTGTCGGCGCCGCCCCGATTCGCGTCCATTCGCGTGCATTCGCGGTTCCATCGTGTCCCACGACAGTGATGCCGCGCCAGCCAGCGTCGGCGCTACCGCGCCCGCGCTTCCCAGCGGGCAAAGGCGCCGCTGGGAAGCGGCAGCGTCGCGGTGTCGCCGGTGAGGAGCATCTCGCCCGAGGCGACGGCGCCGCCGAGACCTTCGACCGCCTGCGCCAGCACGTTGGCCAGCACCACCGGCGAATACCCGGGGGTGTGGGCGCTGAGCAGGATGAACAGCGGCCGCTCGCTCAGCAGCCCGCGGCAAAGGGCGAGCGTCTCGGGAAGGTCGTGCTCGATCTTGTAGATCTCGTTCTTCTGGCCGCGGCCGAAGGTCGGCGGGTCGAGGATGACCGCGTCGTAGCGTCGACCGCGCTTGATCTCGCGCCGCAGGAACGTGTGGGCGTCGTCGGCGATCCAGCGGATCGGATGGGCGGCCAGGCCGTTCAACGCCGCGTTCTCGCGCGCCCACTGCACCATCCCTTTCGATGCGTCCAGGTGGCACACCGCCGCCCCGGCTCGCGCCGCGGCCACGGTCGCGCCACCCGAGTAGGCGAAGAGATTGAGCACGGAAACGCCGCTGCTGCCGGCCTGCGGGGCGACGGCAGCCACACGCTGACCGATCCACGCCCACTGCGCCCGCTGCTCGGGAAACACGCCGAGATGCCCGAAGTCGGTGCCGGAGAGTTTGAAGGCGAGGCCGTCGATGGCGATCGTCCACGACTCGGGGAGGGCGCCGCGGTTATGCCAGCGGTTTCCCTCCTCGCGGTCGAATGCGGCCGTCGCCAGCCGCGCCCACTCCGCCTGCGGCAGGCGCGGCTGCCACACGGCCTGGGCGCACGGCCGCGACAGCGTCACCGTGCCGAACCGCTCCAGCTTGCGCCCCTCGCCGCTGTCGACCAACGCATACTCCGACTCGCCGTCCGCCGCCATGCCGCCTCACTCCGTCAAGGGTTTCGCCGCGCCGGCCGCGGCCGCCGCACCGGGCGCCAGGCCGGGGCGCCGGCGCAAGACTTCCGCGACAAACTCCTCCGCCCCTGCGTAGTGCCAGCCGTCCAGCGTGAGCTTCCGTCCGTCCCGCAGAATGAAACGGACGATCCGTTTGTCCTCCCAGCGCGCCCACTCCACCGCGGCGAGGTCGTCGTAGAGAATCGTTGCAGGGCCGAACCCGCTCAGCCCCGCCTCATCGGCGGTGAACCGCCGCCGCGCCTTGCGGGCGACGGTGACGAAACACGCCAGCGCCGCCGCCGCCGCGAACGCAGCCATCACGAACTGCGAGCGGATGTCGTGCGCGCTTTTCAGCGGCTGGTCGAGCAGGCCGCGCGCCGCTTCGATCTGCCGCGCGCGGAACGCCTCGGCCTGCGCCGGCGGCACCGTCAGCCCGCGTGCCTGCTCGTTGAGCGTCTTGAGTCTGGAAAAGAGCCCCTTGGGGACCGCCATGCCCGCCTCCGCAAACGCCCGCTCGAACAGCGACGCGCCGCCGCCTTCCGGCTTGACCCACTCGCCCGCCGTCAGGTTGCGCGCGGCCAGCGCGGGACGGACCGCCTCGTAGCGGTCATTCAGGCGCGGATAGGCCACGCAGCCGTCGTAGAGCGCCCAGCCGGTCATGCCGAGCATCAGCGCCCCGACGCCCGCCAGCCGCAGCGCGTACTCCCTGTTCAACCGTGCCGTCGCCGTCATGTGCCCGTCCTCTGGTCAGAGTAGCCAACGCTCATTCTTCCGAATTCAGAATTAGGAGTTGCTGAACCGGGCCACTTTACCAAAAACCGTAGCGGCCGCCTAGCAGCACGTAGGCTCCCAGCGCGGCGTTGGTGAGGCCGTGGGCCACCGCCGCCGCCCAAAGGTCGCCCGTCCGCACCGCCAGCGCGCCGTACACCGCGCCGGCCGCGAGGCCTGCCAGCCAGCGGTCGTGCTCGAAGCCGAAGAGGGCGACGACGATGCAGAAGGCCGCCGTGTCCCAGCGCACCAGTGGTATGTTCCAGAACTCGGACTTGCGCAGCCAGCGGTAGAGAAAGCCGCGGAAGAAGAACTCCTCGATCACGGCGATTACCAGCGCCGAACCGGCGGCCCGCGCCAGCGCGAGTCCCCAGCCGCACACCGACGGGTCGTAGAGCGCCCCCGCAAACCCCGGCGGCAACCGCGGAAACAGCGCCGGATCGTAGTAGTCCGGGTATCCCCCCGGCATCAGGATCAGCCAGCGGTGATAGAAACCCTGCGCCGCCGGGAAGGTCTGGCCGAACCACACGGTCTCCGGCAGAATCCAGAAGACGGCGACGCCGAGACCCGCGGCCACCGCCGGGACGAGGTTGCGCAACCGCAGCGGTGGATAGATGCGCCACGGCCGCCACCATAGGAAAAGCGCGGCGCAGACCGCCGCCTTCGCCGCATAGATCCACGCCCCCGTCAACGGCGGCAGGCTGGCGACCCGCTCCGCCGCGGCCAGCGCCGCGATCGCGCCGACCCACATCAGGAACGGCACCACATGCCCGCGCGTCAGCAAACGCGCCGTCGCAGGCGTTTCCAGATCTGCGAGAGAAACCTTCATCGATGTTTCACGTCGGATTCATCCATCACGTCGGGAACTTTCCACTCCGAGTGCCGTGCGCCGCAGGGATCACCAGCAGCCAAATAACAAACAGAATAGACCCGAACCGCAACGTTGTCCAGCCAACGGACGGAATTGATTGGCGACGCGCGTATGGTTGCGCCATCCTTCCGCCTCCCCTCGCTCATCCCCGCTGCCCCCTCGCTAACCGATTCCCCCCCCCCCGGAATGATTCTTTCAGTTGCTTCCCGCGCCTGTTTCCGCGTACCATGGGCGCGTTCACAGAAGAAAACACCAAGGAATGAAACGCATGAGCGAGAAGACAACGTCAGAGAAACCCGCGGCGGACACCGCCAATGCCCGCCCGATCCCCGAGAATCTTCCTGAAGAGTTGCTCCCCCTCTACGATTGGTGGCACGCCGCGGGGAAACGGATGGTCGTCATCGCCGCGCTCGCGGTCGCCGTCGTCGGACTCGGCTTCCTCTACCGCCAGCATCTCCAGGCCAAGGGGCGCCTCGCCTCCGAGCGGCTGCTGGCCGCCCAGTCGACCGAGGAACTGGAAAACCTCGTCAACCAGTACGGAAACACGAAGGCGGGCCTGCTGGTGCAGATCCGTCTCGCCAAGGCCTACTACGACGACGGCCGCTACGAGGATGCCCTAGCCCGCTACGACGCGCTGGCGAAAAAGTCATCCCACCCCTTCGCCGCCGTCGCCGTCCTCGGCCGGGCGCATGTGCTCGAGGCCAAGGGCGGAATCGGCGAGGCCAAAACCGCGTTCGCGGACTTCCGCGCCGCGCACCCCGACCACTTCCTGACACCGCAGGCGTTCATGGGCGAAGCCCGCTGCCTTGCGCTGCAAGGCGACAAGGAGGCCGCCGCCGCGCTGCTCGACACCCTGATCGCCGCCAGAACCGGCACCCCGTGGGAAGACGTCGCCGCCAACCTCAAGGATGTCATCGCGCGCTACGAGAAACGAAGCGCGGTCTCGCTCTTCGAACAGGCCGATCTCTTCGCCGGCGCGCCGCCCGCCCTCGTGGCCGACAACCCGCCGACGAATCCGCCGCCCGCGGCGGCCACGAAGTAAAGATCCGCTGGACGACGCCGGCCAGCGGCATGAAAGTGCGCTTTTCCCTTTCTCTGGCTCCGCTTCCGGCAGCGGCGGCGGCTGGCCCTGGGCAAACGCAGCTACCTTCCGCTTCTGGTTCACTTTTTGGCACGTTTTCCTGCGCGGGAAAAGCGGTGTCGCGCTTCGCTTGCCGCCGCATTGTGTTCAGGCCTCGGCATGCAGCGTTCCCTGTTTGAACTGGCGGCGGTAGCGGGCCGGCGGTTCGCCATAGAAGCGCTTGAACAGCCGGTTGAAGTAGTACTCGTTGTCGATGCCGACCCGGCGTCCGACCGCCGCCACCGCCAGGTCGGTGGCGCGCAGGAAGTGGATCGCCCGCTGCAGGCGGTGGCGGATCACCAGTTCCTGGAACGGCGAGCCGAACAGTTCCTTGACCAGATGGCTGGTCCGCGAGGGCGAGAGGTGGATCGCCGCCGCCAGATCCGCGACGGCGATGTCGCGGTGCAGATGGTAATGCAGAAAGCGCATGATCATGACCTGCCGGTTGTCGGACAACTCCGCCAGTACCGCCTGTTCGATCCGTTGCACGAGCCCCGTTCCCAGTGTCAGCAACAGCCGCCCGAACCGCTCGGCCTGCGCCGTCTCCAACGCCGGCAACCGGGCGTAGGCTATCCGCCATGTTGCGGATTGCGGCGCACCCGGCGTCGGCGCGGTCCCCCTCCAGGTGCCGGCGAACAGGATCGCCAGCAGCGCGTCCTCCCGCACCAGGGGCACCACCACCTCGGTCAGCCCCTTCCAGCACGTGCTGACAAACGGCTGCTGCTCGGTCAGGCAGCGCTGGCGGATCCGGTCGCGGCAGTGCCCCAGGCACGCGGCGCAATACCCGATGCGGCACACGGCGAAGCGCCGGTGCGACTGCCGGGCCGGGTCGAGCAGCGTGGCGCCGTGTCGCACGTTGAAGACCCCCGACAGATCGTGCACCGTAAGGTTCAGGCCCAGGATCTGGTCGGCGTCCCGCAGCGTTGTCTCGATCGGACCGTACGTGGCCGGATGCACGCCCGGCGCCTTCTTCGTGCGCGATGGCTGTTGCGTCATACCGCACCTCCCACCGTTGCCGCGGCGGTGCTCCTGCCGGCAACTGAGTAGCAGAATAGTGCAAAAAATGAGCAGCCGCAATCATTTCTGCAATCGTCTGGATCCTGTATGGTGGACGTGGTTTGACCACATGTGCCAAACGGAGGAGACGCTGGCATGCGAACCGTCTGTCGTGTCGCCCGCGGGTGCACGTTCTGCAACACCTGTGTGTTCGAGTGTCCGGTCGGGGCCATCGCCATGGCCGGGGCCGGGGCGGTGATTGACGAATCGCGCTGCACGGGGTGCGGCGTGTGCATCGCGCATTGCGCGTCGGAGGCGATTATACGGGTGGCCGTGCCCGCCGGGAAGATGGGCGCGGCGTCAGAACAACAATGAGGAGCGCGGTCATGATCGCATTGGAACGCCACAGCAGCACGGATTCCGCTGAAGGCTTTCTGCACCAGCGGAGAATCAAAATA
>CAYVKQ010000014.1:0-20997 GCA_964451945.1 uncultured Lentisphaerales bacterium | reverse complement strand
TCGTGATCGTCTGCGGCGCACCCATTGGCCGGTACCAGTCATTGGTGAGGAACGTGGTGAGGATCGTGTCGCCGCCGGACATGCGCTGGTTGTTCAGGACCATCACATAGCGGACGCCGCCGTACTCCTTCACAAACGTGAACCCGTTCGTGCCGTCGCAGGTGCTCGCCGCCGACGCCCGCGCCGCCAGCGCGTCCGCTTTCCCGGCGAGCCAGTCGTCGAAAGGCTCCATCCCCTTGCCCGGCGCGGTGTACGCGAGGTTCGTGAGCACGACGGAACTCGGGTAGCGGTTCACGGCGTAGGAGTCGAGGACGATCACCGTTCCCTTGTCGGCGACGCGCGCAAGCGTGCGGTCATGGTCGGCCGTGATCACGCGGGCCATCGGGCAGACCAGATACGTGTAGCGCCCGAGAATCTCCGGCGTGAACTCATGGTCGCCGATCACGTCGTACGCGAACGGCTGGCGCGTCAGAGACCTGAAGAACGACTGGCCATAGTGCCAGTGTCCCCACCAGAAGCCGCCGGCATAGGAGATTTCCGAGGGGAAGAGGATTGCAAGGTCCGCGCGGACGGTGTCGATTCCGCGCAACAGCTCGGCCGCCGGGAACAGCCGCTCCCGCATGAAGGCGCCGTAGGCGGGCGGCGCGTGCGGATCGGCGATGCCGCTCACGGCGTTGGTCCGGGCCGCCGCGTAGCGGAGGGCGTTCGAGACCCCGTACTCCCAGCTGTCGGCCGAAAACATCGACAGGTTGTCGGCCCGGACCGCCCCGATCGACATCCAGGTTTTGACGATCAGTTCGTCCAGGCTCTGGCCCATGGTGACCGGCTCGCCCTTGCCGTCCGTGCCCGGACGGTGGGGATGGCGGCCGCCGATTTCCGACGAATACATGCTGAGCGTGGGCATGAACCCCTTTTTACCCGGGCGCACGCCCGAGTAGGCGCCGCGCAGTCCCGCCAGCACGCTGAACACGGAGTGGGCGTAGAACCAGTCGGCCATCATGTCCACCGCACGGGCGATTCCGCCCGGGCCGTACACGGGTTCGGTCCACACTGTGTTTCCAGGGGAGAGGGTGCGGATGACGTCGCGGTTGATGGCGTTAATCCGGTAGACGGGCATGCCCTCGTCGATGTACCAGGAGAGGGTTTTCAGGGTCGCGTTGGTCGGCTCGATCACGCCGCGGAGCGGCGGGATACCGAGCTTGCTGAAATTGATCTCCGAGGGAGCGTCGTTGAACGTGAAATCGGGCTCGCAGCCGATCGCCTCGCGGGCGGTGCGGATGAACGCGGGGAAGTCCTTCGCGCGGTGCGCCGACCAGGTGCCGTACACTTCGGAATTGACGAGCGTGGTGGACCAGGCGTGGAGCCCGGCGGCGAAGTCGAGGTCGCGGAACGCCTTGGCGCGGATGGCGTCGGTATCGAAATCGAACGCCTGCCAGGCGTTCGCGTTCTCGTAGCGGATATTGGGGAAGAACCCGTCCTCGACCAGCGCGCGGATCTCCACCAGGTACCCGCTGCCCACGTTGACGGTGTTCACTCCGATCGATTCAGCGAACGGATGGTGCACGGCGGCGTTTCCGCCCCAGGAGAGGAATTTGAATGCGTCGCGTTCGAGGCGCGGGCGGACGGTGAGGGTGCCTTCGCGCGCGAGCGCCGGCGCGCCGTCCGCCGCCACGAGCTCGAATGCGTAGGGGTACGCGCCGGGACGGAACAGGGACGGCTCGAACCCGACGGCGAGTTTGCCCGGGCCGGCGTCCAGCGCGAGGGTCTTTTCGGGGAACGCCAGACCGCCCACGCGGGTCTTGAGCGTGTACGTCCCGGCGGCGGGCGCCCACACGTTCATGCGCAGCGCGGCGTTGGTCTGGTTGCGCGGGAAGGACGTGAAGTCGATCGGCGCGGCGAGAACCTCGCGGACGCCATCCAGCAGGCCGGTCCTCGCCGCGTAGAGGCCCTTGATCTCGTCCGGCGAGAGGGCGGTTTTGAAGATCGCCACCTCGTCGAGGATCACGTCGCCGGCGCCCGATCCGTCGGCATAGCCACCCACGCGGAACGTGCCGTTACGCGCTTCCATCGGATCGAATGCAAGCTTCTCCTGTTCGGCCAGCGGTTCGCCGTCGACATAAACCGAGACGTTTCCGTCCTTCCAGACGCTCGCCAGATGCCGCCATCCGGCCGACCGGGGGATGCTGTTCCTGCCGAAATGCATCGCCGACTTCGGGCCCGTGCGGAACATGCCGGAGGTGAACCCCCAGTTCTCGGACCAGGAGCGGCAATACCCCCAGAACACAGCGGGCCGGTTCGTGGGGACGTCGGTCGTGTCGGTGCGCACCCAGAACGAGCACGCGCCTTCCGCAACCGGGAAGCCGGCCATGCGCTCAGGATCCCGCAGCGAGAGGATTTTGCCGGGGGAGTCCCGGCCGCCGTCGACCCACTTGCCCGGATGGTAGAAACCCAGGAACGGATAGAGGCCGGTCGGCTGGTACTGGAACCGGTTGATCTCCACGGGGCCGGACGACGTGACCGTCAGCGCGACCTCGCGCCCCGACGCCGTGCGGTTGTCCATGCGGGCGACCGTCCAGACGAGCTGCCAGTCGCCGGCGAGGGTGAAGGAAGAGGGGGAGGTGTCGTCGGCCACGTTGTTTCCGGGTGTCCACTTCCACTGTTTCGCGGCACGGATGCCCGCGGCGTTCGTGGGCGAAAGCTCCGTTGCCAGCGTCAGGCGCGTGCCTGGCGCGCCCTTGGCGAAGAACGAGCAGGTGACGCCCGACTCGGGCTTGATCCAGCTGTAGGAGATGCCCGCGGGTAACGGGCGGACGCGGAACGCGCCGCCGGACGAGCGGAGGACTGGACCGTCGGCGACCGTCAGCTTTGTCTCCCCCTCGACGGTGAAATTCGTGGCAGCGGGGATGAACGACGCCATCGGCGGCAAGTTGTTCCGCACCGGACGGTGGAAGTAATAGGCGTTTCCGTATTTCCCGGGCACATGCGATTCGTCCTCGGAATCCCAGAGGAACAGGTTCCCGTCCATTCTTGCCGGCTGGTCGAAATCGGCGAAGAACCAGAGTTCCTTCCTGAGATCGCGCGCCTGCGCCATGCAGGCGGCGCACACCGCCGCCGCGAACCATCCAGATCTTTTCATTTTCACAGTCTCCTGATTACGGTGCGAGTATACCGCAACCGCACCGGCGATGCAAACGCCACACTTTGCTCTTTGCAGCATGGGGCCGGCGTGGTAACGTGGAACGGATGACAACGCGGCCGGCGGCTCGGGCCGCTCTGCCACACAACCACCCTGAACCAAGGAGACGCCATGAGCAAGCTGAGCGAACTGGTCAAGACGGCCGATTTCAAGAGCGAGAAGCACGTGCCGGCGATCGACGCCCCCGCGACGGTCAAGGCCGGCGAGTGGTTCACCGTATCGGCCACGGTCGGCAAGGAGATCGCGCATCCCAACACCACCGAGCACCACATCATGTGGATCGCGCTCCACTTCATCCCCGAAGGCGGCAAAATCTCCTACGAAGTCGCGCGGTGCGAATTCAGCGCCCACGGGCAGTCGGCCGGCGGCCCGAACCTCGGTCCGGTCCACACCGACAGCACCGTCTGCGGGCGCGTCAAACTCACCACCCCGGGGACGCTCTGCGCCACCGCGTACTGCAACATCCACGGCCTGTGGGCCTCGGACAAGGCCGTCGCCGTCCAATGACGGCGCGGTTTTCCTGCGGGGCTTCGCACCGGATCCGCCCAGGCGCCGCCGCCGCGGCCGCGTGGGCGGGTGTTCTGATGTCCGCCGCCACGGCGCTGGCGGCGGCCGACTGGCGTGTCTGGGAGGCGGCGCGGGTGCGCATCCATGTCGACCGCATCGCCCTGCTGGAACGGCTCTACCGGCCCTGCGGCGGCGACCTCTCGGAGGTGCTGGCCCAGGAGCAGGCCAACATCAAGGACGCCCTGCGGAACCTCGCCGACGACGAATGTCCCGAACCGCGGCTGGGGGTGCGCATCGACGCCTACGTCAGCGCGGTCGACGATTCGGCGCAGCCGTTCGTCCGCTACCTGCCGCCGCAGTGGACGCCCGGGGCGTGTCCACCGTTGATTGTCTATCTCCACGGCTATGCGCCGTACGACCGCTTCAACCTCCCCTTCTTTCCCGAGCCCCTGACCAATATCGCGGTGCGCGCGGGCGCCTGCATTGCGGCGCCGTTCGCGCGGGGCAACACCGATTTCCAGGGGATCGGCGAACAGGACGTCTTCCGCGTCATGGACGAGATGCGCCAGCGCTACGGCACCGATCCGCGGCGCGTCGTGCTGGTCGGCCATTCGATGGGCGGAATGGGCGTCTGGTGCATCGCCGCGCGCCATCCGCAGCATTTCAACGCGGCGCTGGTCCTCGCGGGGCGCGGCGATTTCTACGTGTGGCACCGGCTGCGGCCGGAGGATCTGCCGCCCTGGCAGCGGCGGCTGGTCGACACCCAGTTCGCCGCCGTGTGGGTCCACCAGATGAAATCCCTGCCGCTGCTGTCGGCGCACGGCGACGCCGACACGCTGGTTCCTTTCGAACAGGGCAGGGCGATCTTCGACCGGCTCGCGCCGCACAACCCGCAGGCGCGCCTCATCACCCTCCCCGGCGGCGACCACTGGGCGCCGATGGACCTGCTGACCAACGCCGTCGGCGCCGCCTGGTTTGCGACCCATCTCGCGGCCACCAACGCTCCCGCCTTCGCCTCGCGCCTCGGCATCGGCGAGACGGGCAGCCGCCTGCAGAACGCCCTGCAGGAGCCGTTCGTCTTCGTCGGCGGCGCGGAGAGCGCCGACGACGCCGAGGCGCGCCGCACACTCGCCGCGCGCGCCGACGAATGGGCCCGTTTCGCCCAGGCGCCGCCGCGCACCGTTCTCGAACCGGAGTTGAGCGCAGTCTATGCGGCCAATCTCAACCTCTTCGTCTTCGGCGAGCCAGAGACGAGTCCGCTGGCGCGGCGCATTCTCGACGCCGGCGGCGTCTCCTGCACTCCCGAGACCTTTCGCATCGGCGCGCGCACCTTCCCGCGTCCGGGCAACGGTCTCTGGTTTACCACCCGCAACCCCTTCAACACCAACCGCACGGCTGTCGTCCAGTGCGGCATCCCCTGGGGCGCGGCAATCCCCGACAACCACCGCTACGACCGCATCCCCGACGTGATTGTCTACACCGCCGAACCCGACTTCTACGGCGCCAATGTCGCGCTCGGCGCCGGGTTTGCCGGCACCGCGGGCGACATCGCCTGGTCGGACCCCGCGGCGACGGCCGCCACCGCCCGCCCGCCCGCCCCGCGCTACGCCCCCTACGCCCCCGCTGCCGAGTGAACGCGGTGTCTACCGCAGGACACAGAGTGGCCGGCGATCGGTGATCAGTGATCAGTTGTCAGTAATCGGTTGTCAGTGATCGGTGGATGCCACTTGCCTGTGCATTGCCGGAGGAGGCGCCTGCAAAACCTCCGGTTTCTGCAAGCGAAAGGTTCAGGGTTCGGGGTTCAGGAGGTGTTTTCATCCTGAACCCTGGCATCCTGAGCCCTGACTCCCGGTTCTGCGTGCTTTGCGTTTTCGTGCCATGCGCTTGGCGCATTTCCTGCTAATACACGCACGCACGTTTTTTGTTGTAAAGGACAGTATGCGTCTACCGCCAGTCATTTCGTCGTTCCTCGCTGTCGCACTCGTCACCGTCCGGTGCGCTGCCGCTGTTCCGTCCGGGGGGTTTGAAGAACAGTTCGATCTCGCCGACCGCAGCGAACTGGGCGCGGTGCTCTGCGTCTGGTCGGAGACGGGATTGGCGGTGCGGGTGGCGTACGACGGCTGCACGAACACAGTCCGGATCACGCCGCGGGCGACGGTGCTGGAGGGGTCTCTGGACGCCCGGTTGCTGCAGCCGCCGCCTCCGGTCGCCACCAACCGCGCGTGGCTCGCCTTCAAACGCCTGCCGCACGCCTGGACGCTCTATCTGGCCGACGCGCCGGTCGCCCGTTTCGCCGAAGCCTCCGCCGGCGCCGTGTCGCTGGCGCTCGATGCGTCGGCGCTGCCCGAAGAGGAGGCGCGCGACAGCTACACCCAGCGTCTGGGCGCCTTCCGCTTCGACGACACGTTCATGATCCCCGAGGGCGAGACGCTCTCCGCGGTCTGGGAGCCGATCACCGGCGCGTGGTCGCTCCACACCGTCACCAACGACCTCGAATCGCTGATCGGCAACGTCCGTCCGGAGCGGGCGCCGACCCCCGCGCGCAGCCCCAATTTCTACAGCCTGCAGGGGTCGGGCGCCGCGGCCGTCATCCTTGCCGGCGAGCCGTTCCGCGATTCCTACGCGGTCCGCGCCGCCGTGCAGCACAACGAGGGGACGAACGGTCTGGTGTTTCTCGCGACCGAGGCGGGCGATTGCCACGGGTTCACCGCCCGCACCGACCCCGAGACCGAGCATGTCGTGCTCGAACTGTGGCGCGGCCGGGTGGACGATCCCGGTGCGCGGCGGGTGCTCGACGCCTTCCAGACCGATCTGACGCCCGGGCAGTGGCTGCAACTGGAAGCGGTGGTTTTCGACGACCGGGTCATCCTTCTTGCCGACGGCATCGAGCTGCTGCGCCGCCCCTGTTCCGACCTCCCGCCGGGTGGCCGCTACGGGTTGTTCGCCGACGCGGCGGCGGGAACGCGGTTCGACGATTTTACGGCCGATTCGCACCAGGACTATCCGTTTGACTGCGCCGCGGACGCCCTCGCGGCGACGCGCCGGCGGGTCGGGGCAGTCGCCGTGCGCGCCTTCGGCGACGGTGCGGCGACGCTCGGCTTCGGCGGCGGCGAGCACCTCTGGCGCTTCGGTGCCGACACCGACGCGCCGCACCGCCTTTCCGTCCGCTTCCTGCTCTCGCGGGGCGACCTGCCGGCGACCCTGGGGCTGCTGGCCGGCGGCGGGAATCCCGGCGAGCCGGGCTGGCGCTTCGCCTGCCGCGTCAGCGCCACCAACCGGGTCTTCTCCCTCGTCCGGCTCGACGGCACCAACACCGTTGTCATCGACCAGGCGACCCTTCCCGCGACGGGGCGCGACATCCGCCTGACGCTCGACGCGCTGCGTCCGGACGAACTGCGCGCCTTCGCCGACGACGCGCTGGTCCTGTTCCACCGTACCGACCTGCCCCTCGGCGGCAGCGGCGCCATCACCGTGTCGAGTGCGGCGCCCGTTTCGGCGGCGCTGCCGGAATACACCACCCGCTCAGTCTCGTTCGCCGACCGCTTCGAAAAGAACCTGCTCTACGTGAACGACCCCTTCATGCGACACTGGGCCTCGCCCGAGGGGCAGTGGCACACCGCGCAGGACGGCCGGACCTGGCTGCGCGGCGACATGATCCGCCGCGTCCGCATCCGCATGCCCGCCACCCCGGAACCGTCGGTGATCCATCTGGCCGCCGACGAAGAGGGCTCCAACGCCGTCTGCCGCGTCGAGTGCCGCGACGGTCTGCTCCGTGGCTACGTTTCCGCGCTCGGCGAAGAGGCGCGTTTCGAAGTCGCGGTGACCAACGTGCCGCTGCAGACGTTCGAAGGCGACATCGCGCACCGCCTCTACACCGTGGGGCTCGAAGACCATGTCTTCTGGCTGGGCGACGACACGCGGCTGCTGGCCTCGGCGCACCTCTCCGCGCCGGCCGGCGGCCGCCGCATCCGCATCGAGGGCTTCGACGAGAAGAGTCTCCGCTTCTCGCTTGTCCGCCGCGAGAACGTCTTCGACACGCTCTTCAACGAGTCGCTGCAGAACTGGACCCTCAACGGCGGCCGCTGGGAGGTCGTCAACCGCTTCCAGTGCCAGCCGATGTGGTCGCACATGAACGGCGAGAACGACAACTCCCTGGCGGCATTGTGGTCGAAGTTCGACTTCGCCGGCGATTTCTGCGCCGAACTCTACGCCGGCATGCGGCACGGCCGTTGGTACCAACGGGTCGGCGACCTCAATCTGACGGTGCTGTCGCAGCGCGGCGCCACGTGCGACGGCTACACGGCGACCGTCACCGGCTGGGACCCCGACCACTCGCAGAACGCCACCCGCCTCTTCCGCAACGGCGTCGCCGTCACCAACACCGACAGCTACCTGCTGCCGCGTATCCGCGAGGGCAACGTGCGCCGCGGCGGCTACGAGCCGATGGTCCCCGGCGGGCGCGACGTCCACGGCGCCTGGTACGGCATCCGGCTGCGCCGCACCGGCAACCGTGTGCAGCTCGTGTACGACAACCTTCCCGCGATCGAGTACACCGACTCCGAGCCGCTCGCCGGCGGCTGCTTCGGCATCTGGACCTTCCGCAACTCGATGATGGTCGCCCGTGTCCGCATCGCCGCCGAATCGATCCGGCCGCGCCGCTTCGCGTTCCGCGCCATCGATCCGGCGGCGCCGCCCGCCCCTGCACCCGCCGCCGGCGCCTTTTCCCTCCCTCCGCAGACGGCCAACGGCCTGCCCGTGAACATGCTGACGTCGGCCTGCTGGACCGCCGACGACCCCGTGTCGCGCCCCGTCGTCCGCTTCCGCGGCAGTGGCGACGCCGCCGAGATGCGGGTTGCCGCCCACCATGGCGGCGGGACCTTCTTCGTTTCGAACAGCGTGCCCCCGATCGCCGCCTCCAGGCTTCTCGGCTGGCGCTTCGACGTCGCCCGTTCGGCAGACGCTGCCTTCAATCTCGAATTCACGACCGGGCGTATCGCCGAGGGCGCGTTCGCGGCGGTGCAGCCCTGGAGCTTCGTGATCAGCGGGGCGGACGACACCCGCGGTCCGCGGCGCATCGCCGGCAGGTGCGACGTGCCGCCCGCTTCCACGCCCGGCGCGCCCGTTTGGACGACCGTCTACGCCTGGCTGCCGTGCGAAGTGCTCAGCTCCGACCTCGTGGTGCAGGCGGAGGGGTTCGGCAATCTCCAGCCCAGCGACGTGCAGCAGGGGCTGCTCGGCAACGCGCCCGGCGCCTGGTACGCCATCCGCCGCTTCAGACCCGTCCTCCGCGGCCGTCCGGAACTGGGCGGCATCGATGACCGCGAGGCGTTCGCCGCCGCCACGGCCGCGATCGCCGCGCTGCCGCCGGCGCAGCTCAACACCTTCACGCTGCCGCCGGCGGCCGATCCGGCGGGGGCGGTCATCGAATGGGCGGTGCCGCCCGACGCCGACTTCGGCCTGGAGGCCGGCCGCGACCCGGACTTCCCCGATACCGCCACGATCCGCGCCACCACTCCCTGGAACTCGCCCCTGCTGCCGCCGCGCACGGTGCAGGTGGACGGCATCCCCGCCGCGTTCACGGTCGGCAACGCCGTCATGCACGTCCTCCTGCCGCGGCGGCTGGAGAACCCGCGCCCGGTGCTGAGCGCCGAGCTGGCCGACGGACGCATCTTCACGCAGACGCTTTCGCCGCCGCCGGCCGCTCCGGGGACCGCACCCGTGCTGCTGGTGCTGGAACTCCCGGAAGGACGGCTCACCACCTTCGAAGAGCGGTCGCTGGACGCCGGCGCCTTCGCCGCCGGGGCGAACGCGAACCTGCTGCGCGCCGACGCCGGGCGCGGCATGGTCCTCCAGATCGCCAACCGCGGCGCGGCGACGCGCCTGGCGGCGCGGCTCGCACCCGCCTACGACCCCCTGCTCACGCCGTTGGTGCAGTTTGCCTACCGCGCCGAGCCGATGGCACGATTTTCCCTAGTCTCCGGCCGCAGCCAGATGACGTTCACCGAACCGTGGGGACTGTCGGCGACGATCGCCGGGCCCCCGGTCGCCGACGGCTCATGGCAAGTTTGGCTCGGCTCGCCGCTGATGGCCGTCAGCGAGTCGCGCATCGCCGAAGGGTTTGCCTTCCCGCCCTCCGAGCTGCTCACCGGCTCGCGCCACGGCTACGATCAGAGCGGTCTCTACAGCACGCTGCTGCTCGACGACCTCGCCTTCGGCCCCGCCGTCGGGCCGTCGCGCATTCTCGCCTTCCGGGCGGTGTTCGACGACGCCGAGGGCGACCTCGCCGCCGTGGAGTACGCCTTGCTGCCGGGACCGCAGCCGTGGGCACTGCGTCCGGCCGCCGCGCAACAGGCGGCCGTCTGGCTGACCGCGACCAACGCCGAGGTCACCACCCCCGCCGTCACGGCGATGGACGAAGGAATCCACCATCTGGTGGTGCGCGCCCGCGACGCGGCGGGCAATCCTTCCGCTGTCGCAGACCTGCCCTTCATGCTCGACCGCACCCCCCCAGCGGTGGGCCATGCGGTCGTCGCCACCGAGAGCTACAACAAAACCTGCGTCAACCTGACGCTGGAGGGGGGGCTCGCCATTCCTTCGCTACGCAGTCTCCAGCTCACCTGCAACGGCGCGCCGCTCAACCTCGCCTCGGACAACGGCCGCGCCTTCCTCTCCGCCTCCGGCATCAGGCTGGAGATCGACTGGCCCTGGCTCCTGCGCCGTTCGCTGCAGACCGCCAAGCACGGCGACAGGTTCATCCTCGCCTTCGCCGGCATCACCGACATTGCCGGCAATGCGGTGCCCCGCTTCGAAATCCCGATCACGCTGGACACCGCCAACGACAAGACGCCTCCCTCGGTGCTGGCGCTGGAGCGCCCCGGCAATGTCAACGCCTGGATGCCGCTGCTCGCCAATCCGGCCGAATTCTTCCATCAGATTCAGACCGACGGCATGGAAAGCAAGACGGCGGAAGACGGCTCGCTGGTCGCGGAGTTCAAGACGTTTGAGAACGGTTCGGCCGTGCTGCGCCGCAACTACCGGACCGAACCGGGCTGGGAGACCGACAAGCACGGCTGGTTCGGACTCAGCCTGCGCACGCTTCCGGGAGACTCCATGCCTGCGCCTGTGGTGCAAGTCCACTTCACGCCGCGGGCTCTCCCCGAAAAAGCGGCCAAACCCAAGCGGGGTGGCGCCTATACCCTGACCCTCGCGACGGTTGCCCATCCGGCCGTCAGCGGCGCCGTCACCTGGAAGGCCGGCGAGTGGCAAAACATCCTGATCAACGTGCACGCCTTCCTCCGCGCCGAGACCGGCATCGAGGCCGTTCCCGACATCCGCGGGATCGCGGTCGCCTTTCCCGACAAGCGCTCCCGCGTCTTCCAGATTCGCAGTGTCGCCCTCCTCGCGCCGTACGGCGAGAAGGACATCGTCCGCTTCCGCGCCTACGACGTTTCGGGGATCGCCGGGATCTCCTGGAGCGGCGGACGTTCCGACCGCCTCGCGATCCGTCCCTCGCAGGCGGCGCGTCTGCAGCACGCCGCCTGGCTGGATATCCGCGTTGCCGACCGCTCGGGCAACCGTTCCCCCGTCTACATGATTCCGGTGCCCCCCGTGCCGCTCCCCGGGAACCCGCCCGCGGAGGTTGCAGGGGAGGACTGAACGTCCGACAAGAAAGGAAACCCATGACCCGTATTCTGGTTCCGCAGCTCGACGCCAACACGATCGACGTGACCGTCACCGCCTGGCGCAAACGTCCGGGCGACGCCGTCCGCGAGGGCGAGAGCCTCGCCGAGCTCACCACGGACAAGGCCGTGTTTGATCTCGAAGCCCCGGCGTCGGGCACGCTGCTTGCCGTTCTCGCCGCCCCCAAGAGCGTCGTCCCCTCCGGCTACATCCTCGGCGTCATCGGTGCCGCGGGCGAGTCCGACGCGGCGGCCGAGGCGGAGAACGCCGCCATCCTCGCCGCCTACCGCGCCGCTACCGGCACCGCCGCGCCCGCCGCCGCAGCGGCCGCCGCGGCGAAGTCGGCGGCGCGCGTGCGGGCGACGCCCAAGGCGCGCCGTCTCGCCCAGCAGCGGGGACTCGACCTCGCCCGCGTCCAGGCCGAAACCGGTGCCGAGGTGATCGACGAAACGGTCTTGGCCGCCTACCTTGAAAGGTGATCCGCCATGCCGCACTGCCTCGTCACCGGCGCCTCCCGCGGCATCGGCCGCGCTACCGCCATCGCCCTGGCGGCCGACGGCTGGTCGCTGTCGCTGAATTACCGTACGCATGCCGAGGAGGCCGAGGCAGTCGCCGCCGCCGTTCGCGAAGCCGGCGCGGCGGCGCAGACCTTCTGCGCCGATGTCGCCGACCCCGCGCAGGCGGCCGGAATGGTCAAGGCGGCCGAGGCGGCCCTCGGGCCGATCACCGGACTGGTCTGCAACGCCGGGGTGATCCGTTCGCAATTCACGGCCATGACCGCCCCCGACGAGTGGCGCGCGGTGCTGGCGACGAACCTCGACGGCGCCTTTCACTGCACCAAGGCGGTGATCCGCGGCATGATGCGCCAGCGGTGCGGCCGGATCGTCTACGTCTCCTCCGACGCGGCGCTCCTCGGCGACCTCATGCGCGCCGCCTACAGCGCCTCCAAGGCGGGCTTGCTGGGACTGATGCGCGCGACCGCCCGCGAGCTGGCGCCGTCGGGGATCACCGTCAACGCCGTCGCGCCGGGGATCATCGCCACCGACATGACCGCCGACATCCCCGAGACCCGCCGCGCCAAGCAGCTCGCGGCGATTCCCCTGAACCGCTTCGGCGAGCCGCGCGAAGTCGCCGCCGTCATCCGCTATCTGCTTTCGGCCGACGCCGCCTACGTCACCGGCCAGACGCTTTCCGTCGACGGCGGCCTCTGCATGGCGCGCTGACCCGCCGCAGACGCGTTACGGACGCCCCAGCCGCGCCGCGGCGCGCTTGAGCCGCGGCACATCGCCCTCTTCGTGGCAGGAGGCCAGCCAGAAGCGCGCGCGACCGCAGGGCTTGCCGGCCAGGCTTTCGACATAGGCTTCCAGCCCGTCGAAGTGCGACAGTTCCCGCTGTGCCACATAGGGGAGATAGACCACCCGGTCGCCGAACACGGTCCACGCCTTTTCCAGCGAGGTGTAGGGATGGTGGATCTCCAAGCCGAGGATCGTGAAGTCGGCGCGCGCCAGGGCGTCGAAGTGCCGCTCGTACTCGCCGCAGCAGTGGATCCAGACGCCGCCGAACGCGTCGGCGATCCGTTTGACGCGCGGGAGCTCGAACCGTTCGTACATCTCCGGGCTCAGCAGCGGCATGTAGTCCTGGGTGATGGCCACGCCCCGGCCGTCGGGCAGGACGACATAGGGCCAGATGTTGCCGATGACCCGCTCCCTGCCGACCGCTTCGCGCAGGCGCGAGACGCGGTCGATCAGGACGTCGGTCACCCGGTCGAGCGCCCATTCGATCAGGTCGGGCGCCTCGTACAACCCGCACATCAGCTCCGTCTGGTCCACCACCAGCGCCAGCGTGTTCATGGGCCCCTGGAAGTCGGGCGTGCGTAGAAAGACCTGGTCGGTTTCGAGGCGCGCGCACACCTGCCGCCAGAGGTCGGCCGCCTTCTGAAAATCGCTCGCTTCAAAGGGGGCCGCGCGGGGGATCACCCGCTCCAGCTCGGCGCAGGTGCGCGCCGCCGGCGCAATGAACACTCGGCCGCCGTCGTGCGCGCCCGTTTCATCGCCGCCCCAGAGGCGGGCGGTGGAAACCGTGCCGAAATCGGGCCAGAAGGTCGGCACGATGTCGGGTTCGCCCGAGGCGCCGTCGGCGCGGATGCAGGCGCACGCCTCCTCGACCATTCGCGCGGGGGCGGTCTGCTGACGGTACGCGGGGGAGTGGTGAACCGTCACTACCGCCTCCCGCCGCGCGCCGCTCAGAAGGTCGCGGAAACGCTGCAAGGCCGTATCGATCCGTTCCTGTGTGAAACCCGTCATCGCCGCCTCCCTCTTTTGCGCGGCCACCCGGTGGCCGCGCACATCAGCGCCGGCCGCCTACGGCTGCGCGCCCGTGTCCGCCCCGTCCTCTTCGAACCACGGCCGCAGACGGCGCGCCACGAGCCGGACGTAACGCCCTTTGTGGTAGTGGTGGTCGAGCGGATCGGGATTCATCAGATCGGCGCGCACGATGCCGTCGGGCCCCAGGCAGTCGGCGTCGAGATTGAGGTAGCCAATCCCGTGTCCGCGGCAGAAGGCCTCCATCTCGCGGTTGAACGCCAGCGTCAGGTCGGTCCGCTGCCGCTGGGGAACCGTCACTTCCTTGCGCAGGTCGGCGACGATCCCCCAGTCGTTGTCGTCGGTGATCGTGGGGAGCGGCGCGCTGACGACGAGCGCGCGGTCGGTCGCCGCCACTTCGAGCAGGAAATCGGAGTAGGTCTTGACCGCCCGCCCGAACATCTCTTCGACGCTCGCCTGGTGCTTCCGGGCGCGGTACCAGATCACGTAGCCGGTGTCGACTTCGCCGAGTTGGACCACCACCCGGTCGCGCGGCACTTCGTCGAGCGCCTTGCGGAAGAGCTGGTAGGCCTGGGTCACCGAAGTGGGTGTCGCCAGCCCCGAAGCGGTCGCCCCGCCCTTGGCGGCGACATGGAAGTGGACGCGGGGCAGCAGAAACAGAAACCGGTAGTTGCTGAAGATCTTGGCGTGCGAGTCGCCGATCACCAGCACACGGTGCGCGGCGAACCGCCGCTGGAGGCGGCGGATGCGGTTCAGCAGGATACGGCCGGGTTTGATCATGGCAACCGGGGGCGGACACAACACCACATGGGTCAACAGCGTACGCAATCCCGCGCCGCGGGATCAAGCGCAAAGACAGCCTATGCCGCGATCGGCTGGCGGCGGGGGGGAGGCAGACGGGGAGCGAGGAAAAGTGGAAGGCGCCGCGCCCTTGCCGCGTTCGCCCTGTAGCCGCGGTCGGCGACCGCGGCCAGCCAGCGCCGCCTCTCCCCGGCCGCGGTCGGCGACCGCGGCTACAGCGACGTCATTCCCGTCCGCTGCAGCCCTGCCGCCGCCAGTGTCAGGCGCCACCCTGCCGTGCCGTCCGCGGCGCGAGGTCGGGAGCGGCAACAGACATGGCGGAAAGAAAAAGACAAAAGGAATCGGCTATCATCGGGGTCGGGGTCGGTATCGGTATCGGGGTCGAAAAGCAGACCGGGGTGGCGTTTGGCCTCGAGAAATGGGTCGGATGCTCACGAAACAGGGCCAGCGGGGGTATGCCGTTCACGAGACGCCGGCGAATACAGAGCGGAAGAAATCGACCCCGATACCGATACCGACTCCGACCCCGATGGAAAACCATGACCGACAAGAACGCGGTGGCAGGTCAGCGGAACGGGGATGCGCCCCCCCCTGTCGCCAACCGAATACGCCTATGCCGCCTCCGGCGGATTTGGTAAGCTGGCGCGCATGAATGACACCGCACGCCATACGGTCGTGGTCACCGGCCTCGGCGCGGTCACGCCCGTGGCGCTGACCGTCGACAGCCTGTGGAAAGCGCTCCTTGCCGGCGCCGACGCCCTCTCGGACCTCGACCGCTTCGACACCGGCGGCATCGCCTGCACCCGCGCCGGCCTGACCCGCGGCTACCGCCCGCCCGCCGTGAAGGATGCCGAACCCCCCGCCAGCCTCGCCGAAGCCTTCGCCCTGGGTGCGGCGGTCCAGGCGGCCGCCCAGGCCGGGCTTACCCCCGGCGACGGCACCGCCGTCATCGCCGCCTCCAATTTCGGAGCCCTCGACGCCGGCGAGGCGACGCTCGCGACGGAAGCCGCCGACTTCCGCCGCGCCAGCCTTGCTCACGGCAGCGTCACCCGCGGCGTCGCCCGCGCCCTCGCCCTTGGCGGTCCGCCGGCCACCCTCTCGCTCTCCTGCGCCTCGGGGGCGTCGGCCCTCGCCTACGCCGCGGCGCGCATCCGGCGCGGCGACCTCGACCGCGCCGTGGTCATCGGCTTCGACGCCCTCTCGCGCTGCGCCTGGTCGGGACTGTGCGCGCTGCGGACCATGACCCGCGACACGGTGCGGCCGTTCGACCGCAACCGCTCGGGCACCGTTTTCTCCGAAGGGGCCGCCGCGCTCGTCCTGGAATCGGCCGCGGCTGCGGCGCGCCGCGGCGTCCGGCCGCTGGCCCGGCTCGCGGGCTGGGCGACCGGCAACAACGGCTTCCACATGACCGCCCCCGCGCCGCTCGGCGCGGGCTCGGCGCAGGTGATGCGCGAAGCGCTCCGCGGCGCGGCGCTCGCGCCGGAGGCGGTCGACCACTTCAACGCTCACGGCACCGGGACCAAGCCCAACGACGTCACCGAATTCCAGGCGCTCGAAGCGGTACTGGGCGACCGCGCCCGCACCCTGCCCGTCACGGCGAACAAATCGGTCCTTGGCCACATGCTCGGCGCGGCCGGCGCGGTCGAGGCGCTGATCTCGGTACTGACGCTGCTGCGGCAGGCGATCCCGCCTACGACTCACTTCGAGACGCCCGACCCCGAGTGTCCGGTGAATCTGGTGACTCGCCCTCAGCCGGCGGCGCTGCAAAACGTTCTCTCCAACGCGGCCGGATTCGGCGGCTGCAACGCGGCGCTGCTTTTCACCGCGTGCGTTTGACGTCCGCGGCGAATCGCCGTATGATAAAAGATCCATTTTGGCGGACGGTACGGACGTTTGCCGGAACAGACGAAGGAAGATCATGGTTGCATCAAAAAAGAAAACGCAGCAAGTGGACGCAGTGACGGATCAGGAAGCACAAACGACCGGTGACGGGCAGCCCGGCGCGGCGGCTCCGGAGGCGGCGCAAGCTGGCACGACGCCTGCGGCCGGGCAGCCGGCGCCGGCCACCGCCGGCGACGCGGCCGAGAACGCCGAGAACGTCTGGAAAGACCGCTACACAAGGTTGCTGGCCGATTTTGACAACTTCCGCAAACGCCAGGTGCGCGAACGGGAGGAGACGGTCAAGCGCGCCAACGAAGCGTTGATTCTCGAACTCCTTCCCGTGATCGACCATCTCGACCTGGCGCTTGCCTCGGCCGCCGTTCCCGATGACCCTTTTGTGCAGGGGGTCCGCATTGTTGCCGACCAGCTCCATGCCGCACTGGCGAAGGCCGACGCCAAGCCCGTCGAAGCCGCCGGACAGCCCTTCACGACGGAACACTGCGAAGCACTCGGCGAAATGCCCTCCGACACCGCCCCCGCCGGCCATGTCGCGGTCCAGCTCCGCAAGGGGTGGGTGCTTGCGGGGCGCCTGTTGCGTCCGGCGCAGGTGATCGTTTCGTCGGGTCCGGCAATGGCCGGGGCGGCGGAACCGGCCGACGGTCCGGCGGCCCCATAACTCCTTTTCTTTTCACGTGAATGCGAGCAGCAGGAAGTGACCATGGCCGCAAAGCGCGACTATTACGAAATCCTGGGCGTCGGAAAGACGGCTTCGGACGACGAGATCAAAAAGGCGTACCGCAAACTGGCGATGCAGTACCATCCCGACCGCAACCCCAACAACAAAGAGGCTGAAGCCAGGTTTCGCGAAGTCTCCGAAGCCTACGAGGTGCTCAGCGACGAGAAAAAGCGCCATCTGTACGACCAGTACGGGCACGAGGGGATGAAGTCGACGTTCGGTCCGGGCGGCTTCGATTTCAGCCGCGACTTCACCCACATGTCGGACATCGAGGACATCCTGGGCAACCTGTTCGGCGGCGGCGAGGGCATCTTCGGCAACATGTTCGGCGGCGGCCGCGGCGGGCGGCGCGCGCCGGGGGGCAGCGAGCGGGGCAACGACCTGCGGTTCGATCTGGAGATCGACCTGGAGGAGTCGATCTTCGGCTCCGAGCGCGAAATCGATCTTCCGGTCAACGACGCGTGCGACGTGTGCCACGGCAGCGGCGCGGCGGCGGGATCCAAGCGGGAGACCTGCCGCCAGTGCGGCGGACACGGGTTTGTCATCGCGGGTGGCGGATTCTTCCAGATCCGCCAAGCCTGTCCCGTGTGCAACGGCGAAGGGACGATCATCCGCCACCCCTGTCAGAAATGCGGCGGTTCCGGGCGCATGAAGGCGCGCCGCAAACTGACCCTGCGCATTCCGCGCGGCGTCGAAACCGGGTCGCGCCTGCGCCTGCCGGGGAAGGGCGAGGGCGGCCTGCGCGGCGGGGGCCCCGGCGACCTCTACGTCGTGCTCCACGTGCGTGACCACGAGCTGTTCCAGCGCCAGGGCGACGATCTCCTGTGCACCGTGCCGATCTCGCCGGTCGACGCCGCCCTGGGCGGCACGGTCAAAGTCCCCACGCCCGAGGGGTTCGCCGAAATCCGCATCCCCGCCGGCACGCCCAACGACAAGGTATTCCGGTTGCGCGACAAGGGGGTTCCCAACATCGAGGGACGCGGCACCGGCGACCTGAACATCCGGATCACGATCGAAGTGCCCGCCCGTCTCAACGCCAGGCAGCGCAAACTGCTGGAGGAGTTCCGCGCCGCCGCCGAGCCCGACACCTACCCGCAGGCCAACCGGACGTATCAGACGGCGGAGCGTTTCTTCGCCCACCGCGACGCCTTGCGCAAGCGGGGCTGAGCGGTTTGCGACCGCGGCAGGGTAGCGCCGACACTGGCGTGGCGGCGGCAGTGCGCGGTTCGGCGGACGGGAATGGCGTCGCGGTGGCCACGGTCGCCGACCGCGGCCCGGGCGAACACGGCGAAGGCGCGGCTCCTTCCACTTTTCCTCGCTCCCTGTCTGCCTCCCCCTGTCGCCGATTGCCGATTACGGGCGCATGGCAGTTCTGATGACAAGAGCGTTCATTCTTAATCGTAATCCTAATAGTGATGGTAATCGCAAGCTTGCTGTAGCCCTGCCTGTGATCGTACACGGTCGCCAATGAATAGGGAGGCTCCTGCAAAGCCCCTTGCTTGCAGGTGTGGCACGGGCATGTGGCCCCTGTTCCACGGGCGGGACGCCCATGCCATAAGGGGTTTTGCATGAGTCCCGAGTAAGAGATAAACCTCACAGAGCTGCCATGCGCCCGCGGCGCCACGCGCAGGTTCGGGAACTTTCGAGAACTTGGGTGGGTTTTGCATGGTTCGCCCGCGTTCTGTGTGCTACAGTTCGCCTATGCAGCTGAAAATCATCGTGGCGTGCGGCGGTACGGGCGGGCACGTGTTTCCGGGGCTGGCGACGGCGCGCGCCCTGCGGGGCCGTGGACATGACGTGACGGTCTGGCTCTCGGGGCGGGCGGTCGAGGACAACGCCCTGCCGGCGTGGGACGGTCCGGTCTGGCGGACCGGCGCGCGGCCCTTGCGGCCCGCGACGGTTCCGGCGCTCCTGGCTTCGGTCTGGCGTTGCTGGCGTCGCCTGCGGCGCGAGCGTCCCGACCGGATGCTGGCGATGGGGAGCTACGCGAGCGTGCCGCCGGCGCTTGCGGCGCGGCTCTGCCGCCTGCCCCTGGTGCTGCACGAGGCGAACGCCGTGCCGGGAAAGGCGGTCGACCGGTTGTCGCGGCTGGCGCGGGTGACGGCGGCGAGTTTCCCCGGTCTGGAGCGTTCCCTTCCAGGTCGGCGGGTGGTGCTCACCGGCCTGCCGGTGCGGCGCGAGCTGGCCGCCGCCAAACGGTCCGGCGGGGGAGGGGAGGACTTCACCGTTTTCGTGACCGGCGGCAGCCAGGGCGCCCACGCCGTCAACGAAGCGAGCCGCGACGCGTTGTGCGTCCTCGCCGCCGGTGTGCCGCGGCTGCGGGTAATCCATCAGAGCGGCGCCGCCGACGCCGCATCGCTGCGGGCGCGGTACGCGGCGGCGGGGGTGGCGGCCGAGGTCGCGCCCTTCATCCGCGACATGGGCGCCGCCTACGCCGCCGCCGATGTCGTCGTCTGCCGCGCCGGCGCGGTGACCTGCGCCGAGCTGTGCCTCTGCGGTGTGCCGGCGATCCTCATCCCGCTGCCGGGGGCCATCCGTGATCACCAGCGTCTGAACGCCGCGGCGCTGGCCGATGCCGGCGGCGCCCTTCTCGTCGACCAGCGGCAGGCGACCCCCGCGTTTCTGGCGGAGACCCTCCGCGCGCTGGCGGCCGATCCGCAAAGGCGGCGGACCATGGCGGATGCTATGCGCCGTCTGGCGGCGCCCGACGCCGACATCCGTCTCGCCGAGCTTGTCGAAGGCGCGGGGAAATAGGGGTCACACCTCGACGCCGACGACCAGCCGCAGGACCATGCCGACCAGGAAGCTGAGGGTCGCCACACCGAGGCTGATGCCCGCCATCTCAAGAAAGCGGCGCGCGAACGGCTGGCTCTTGGCGACCGAGATGTAGTAGGTGAACAGGGCGATGATCGAGACGGCGGCGGCGAGTGTGCAAGCCAGGGCGGCGAGATAGTTCTTCAGCAGCAGATACGGCAGGATCAGCGTGATGACGGTCGCCACATAGGCTGTGCCGGTATAGACCGCCGCCTTGACCGGGTGCTGTCCCTTGCCCTCTGTCTTGGTCGACAGGTACTCCGACGCCGCCATGGAGAAGGAGGCCGCGATGCCGGTGATGCATCCCGTCACGGCGATGAGCCGCGTGTTCTGCAGGGCGAACGTCAGGCCGGCGAGCGCGCCGGTCAGTTCGACCAGGGCATCGTTGAGTCCCAGCACGACCGAACCGACATAGCGCAGGCGCTCCTCGTCGAGCAACGCCAGCAGCGCCTGCTCGTGTTCGTCCTCCTCGCGCCGGACGGCTTCGGCCTCGGCGATTTCCGGCGGCAGGCTACCGTAGTTCTGCTGCGCGTTCTCTTCGCCGCGCTCCATCAGTTTGGTGCCGAAGGTGAAGCCGAAAAGGCGGCAGATCCAGACGGTGCGGCGCACCTTTCCCCAGTCGGGCGCGGCATCCTGTTCCGTGTAGCGGCGCCAATACCCGGCATGTCGCTTCTCGTCTTCGGCGATGCGCGTTAGGATCTCACGATTTGAGCCCTCCGGCTGCAGCGAGGCCAGATGGCGGTAGATGTGGTACTCCGTGAGCTCGTCGCGCTGGTAGGCAAGCAGGGTGTGTCTTGCGGCTTCGGAGATCATGTTTCCTCGCAGTCGGGTGAGGACGACCGGCATCGGATCGTCGCATGGGTGGCCACTATACTCCCTTTGCTGCGTCACCGTCCAGCCGGGGCCGCGGAGAAAACAGCGGAGAAAACAGCGAGGCGCTTTGTCTCGGCCAGACCTTGATAAACAACGCGGCGGTATCGTATACTACCGGTGTTTTCAGGTTACTGGGCGGCACGGCAGAACAACCATCGGGCACTCTCCGGCCAACGGCGGACATGTCT